>JBOHAK010000165.1:0-3758 GCA_050697795.1 Gaiellaceae bacterium | reverse complement strand
GAGCGGGGCGGCTCCGGGGCGGAAGTCGGCGGCGCCGTGCCCGCGTCGGGCGGGGTCGGAGCGGAGGGCTCGGCGGCCCCCGGCGGAGCGGCGGGCGACTCGCCCTCGGGCGTAGGCCCGGGCTCGGAGGAGCCCGGCGCGTCCGTCGCAGCGGGAGTGGGCCGGCTCTCGGGCGTGCTCGGACCGCCCTGGGCGGCCGCGGACTCGACGGTCGGCGCATCCTCGGGCGGGGGTTGCGACTGCGTGCCCGGGTCCGGCGATCCCTCGCCGGCCTGCTCCCTCTCGGCCTGCCGCTGCGCGGCCTCGGTCGCCTTGAAGAGCTCGGCCAGCGGGCCCTCACGCATGCTGGCGCGGCGTCGCGCCATCGAGCACCTCCTTCGCGAGCTCACGGTAGGCCTGGGCGGCCGTCCCCGACGGGTCGTACTTCAGCACCGAGCTGCCCTGCACGGGCGCTTCGGCGTAGCGCACGGTCTTGCGGATCCGCGTCTCGAACACGAGCTCCCCGAAGTTCTCCTTCAGCATCTCGACCGCCTCGCGGCTGTGGAGCGTTCGTCCGTCGTACATCGTGGGCAAGATCCCGCGGATCTCCACGGTCGGGTTGAGATTCTCACGGACCATCGAGAGCGTGTTCTCGAGCTGCACGAGACCGCGCAGGGAGAGGTACTCACACTGCACCGGGACGATGACGCTGTCCGCGGCGGTCAGGGCGTTGATCGTCAGAAGCCCGAGCGACGGAGGCGTGTCCACGAGGACGTAGTCGTAGCGGTTGCGGGCCGGCAGCAACCCCTTCTGGAGGGCGCGCTCGCGGCCGATCATGCTCGAGAGGGCGAGCTCGGCGCCCGCCAGGTCGATGGAGGAGACGGCCAGGTCGATCTCCGTGCGGTGGATGACCTCGTCGATCGGGAGGCTGTGGACGAGGACGTCGAACATCGACCGCTCGACGGTGTCCGGGTCCATGCCCTGGCTCATGGTCAGGTTGCCCTGCGGGTCGAGGTCGACCGCGAGCACGTTGAACCCCTGCTCCTTGAAGGCGACGGCGAGGTTGAGCGTCGTCGTCGTCTTCGCCACGCCACCCTTCTGGTTGGCGAGCGCGATGACCTGACCCAGCGTGACTCCCTGTGACGTCGACGTCCGCTTGCGCGGACGCGAAAGAATTCCCGGAAGGCCCATGAGGGCTCCTGTTTCGTGGCAGGTTAGCACAATCCTTCTCGCCTCCCTGCTCCGCAATCCGGCTTGGGATGCGGGCCTGCGGCCTGTCGACCCGGCGCCGGCTCAGCGCCGGAGAGCGAGGAGCGAGAGCATCTCGAAGCAGACGTTTGCCGCCACGAACGCGGTCACCCCCGCCGGGTCGTACGGCGGCGCGACCTCGACGCAGTCGAACCCGCGAAAGTCGAGCCCGGCGAGCGAGCGCACGTACGTGAGTGCCTCCCGGCTGGAGGGCCCTCCGACCTCGGGCGTCCCGGTCCCGGGCGCGAACGCCGGGTCGACGAAGTCGACGTCGAACGAGAGGAAGCACGGCGCCCCGCCGACCCGGTCGCGCACGCGGTTCGAGAACCCCGCGGGCCCGAGCGCCGCCAGCTCCTCGTAGGTGAGCGCGTCGATGCCGAACCGCGCGGGCAGGCCCGTGTCGCCCGCCTCCGTCAGGGATCCGCGCAGCCCGGCCTGGATCGACCGTGCCGGGTCGATCAGGCGCTCCTCGACCGCCCGCCGCACGACGCTCCCGTGGAAGAGCTTCTGCCCGAAGTACTCGTCCCACAGGTCGTGGTGGGAGTCCAGCTGCACGAGCGCGAGTGGGCCGTGCACGGTTGCGAGAGCGCGAAGCTCCGCGAGCAGCACCGTGTGGTCGCCGCCGAGGCAGAGCGTCGTCACCCCGGCGCGCGCGACCTCCTCGACGGCGGTCGCCGACCGCGCGAGCGACTCCCCCGTGGACCCCGGGACGGTGGGCACGTCGCCGTAGTCCACGAGCGAGAGCTTCTCGACGACGTCGACGCCGAGCAGCGGGTTGTAGTTGCGCAGCATCACCGAGGCGCTCCGGATCCCCTCCGGCCCGAAGCGGGCGCCGGTCCGGTAGACGACCGCTCCGTCGGTCGGGATCCCGACGATGGCCACGTCCACGCCCGCCAGGTCGCGGACGTGCGGAAGCCGCATGAACGTCCGCGGACCGGAGAAGCGGGGCGTCTCGAAGGCGTCGGGCGGCCCGTAGCGCGGCATGGGGCCGCGATTATAGGGATGCGCTCTCGGCCGTCTGGGCCGTCACCTCCCTCGGATCGCCGAGCCGCTCCCGGCAACCCGCGAGGGCCGCGGCGGCCTCCGCCGTGGCCTCTCCGTTGCACCCCGTCTCGCCGACGGCGGGACCCGCGCCCTCACGCGCAGGCCGGCTCCACGCCTCGCTCCGCTCGGCGGCGAGCCACGCCTCGCCCTCGCGCAGGAGCCGCCGCACCTCCGTGAGGAGGGCGCCGGCAGGAGCCTGCTCGCTCTGGAGCGCTTCGATCCGCTCGAGACGCCGGATGACCGTTCGTGCCTCGTCCACGCTTCCGAGGCTAGGCCTCGGGACCGCCCGTGTGTGTGTCGTGCCGTGTCGACCCCCGCGCGACTTCGTCACGACATTCGCGCTTGTAGACGACGAGCAGGACGGCGATGCCGGCGAGCCCGATCCCGAGCGAGATCCAACTCCGCTCGAAGATGGGCAGGAGCGCCCCGAGCACCATGCCGAAGACCAGCAGCCGGCAGCGGCGGCGGCGCAGGAGCTCGCCGCGGCTCGGGATCATCCCGCCGCGAGCACGCGCGCGGCGGACGTGACCTGCGGTCGCGGCCGCAGCCCGAGCAACGCCTGGTCGAGCGTCGCGACGAGCTGCTCCCGGCAGCCGTCGAGCAGCGTTTCGACGAGCGCCCGCCTGACGGCGTCCTCGGCGCGGGCGCCGGGGCCGTCGCCGTCGAGGAGCGCGCGCAAGGAGATGAGCAGGTCCTCCCGCTCCCGGGCGGTCTCCCCGAGGAGGACCGCAGCCCGCATGGCGGCGGCCCAGGGGCCTTCGTCGCAGCCGAGGAGCGTTTCGAGCGCTTCCCGCAGCTCGTCCGAGCGGTGCGCACCTACGTGGAAGAGCGCGAGCTCCCAGCGGTCGAGAGCCTCGAGGAGCTCGTCGGAGGCGTCGGCCAGCCGGCTCTGGAGCTCGACGACCAGCGGAGCGCGGAAGGGATCGAGCCGCGTCGCCTCGCCGGGCGGGAGCTGCGCGGCGGTCGCGGGCATCGGCCGGACGCCGTAGGGCCGCCAGTCGAGGCGCTCGAAGACGACCGGGCCCGCGGCGATCGCGCCGGGCGTCGCCAGTCGGAGCGCGGAGACGGCGCGCCCGAACTCGCTGGGCGCATCTGGCACCCGGCAGGCCTGCGCGTCGAGGTCGGCCTCGAGCTCGACGACGAGCGTCCGGTCGACCTCCCGTCCCCAGTCCCGCGGCAGGAGGCGCGCCGCGTCGGGCCAGGAAGCGGTCAGCTCCCCGGCGGCGGCCGGCCTGACGCGGAGCCCGCGGCCGAGCTCGACCGTGCCCCCGGCCGTGAGGCCGACGAGCGGGGCGACGGCCGCGTAGGCGCGCCGGTCGCCGAACAGCGAGCGCTCGAGCTCCGCGTATGCGCGCTCGAACGCGGCGTCGTCCCAGTCGAAGCCGCCACAGCCCTCCGCCGTGCGAACAAGGAGCGGGACGAGCACGGTGCGCCGGAGCGCCTCGTCCTCGCCGACCCGCTCGTCGGCGTGGGCCCCGGCGAAGATC
>JBOHAK010000164.1:0-10624 GCA_050697795.1 Gaiellaceae bacterium | reverse complement strand
GCTCGGGATGTCGCCGTTCCCAGGCGACGAAGCCGACGAGCATGGCGAGCGCCGTGCCGAAGGAGGCGAGCGTCTCGCCGGCCAGCCAGCCCTCCTGTCCCGCCTGCGTGATCGCGTAGACGTGCATGGAGAGCCCGCCGGTCACGAGCACCGCCCCCGGGAGGTCGAACGCCTTCACGCGCGCGTCGCGGCTCTCCGCGAGCAGGACCGGCGTGAGGACAAAGGCGGCGACGCCGACCGGGATGTTGACGAAGAAGATCCACTCCCCGCTGAGCGCGTCGGTGAGGATCCCGCCCATGAGGACGCCGGCCGCGGCGCCGAAGCCGCCGACCGCGCCCCACACGCCGAGCGCGATGTTGCGCTCGCGACCCTCCGCGAACGTCGTCGAGAGGATCGAGAGAGCTGCCGGCGTGATGATCGCCGCGCCGAGCCCCTGCAGGGCGCGCGCGCCGATCAGCGACGCCTCCGACCACGCCAGGCCGGCGAGGAGCGAGGCGAGCGTGAACACGACGACGCCCGCGAGGAAGATGCGCCGGCGCCCGAGCAGGTCGGCCGCCCGCCCGCCGAGGAGCAGAAAGCCGCCGAACACGAGCGCGTACGCGCTGATCACCCACTGCAGGTTCTCCTGCGAGAACCCGAGGTCGACCTGTATCGAGGGCAGCGCGACGTTCACGATCGCGATGTCCAGGACGACCATGAACTGGACAACGCTGAGGAGCGCCAGTGCCAGCCATTTCCGTTCAGTCGAAGCCATCATGCCGTCCGCGTCCTTTCGCTTGTGTAGGGAAGGCTTGCAACCTAGCAGAGAGCACTTCTCTTTTGCAAGTGGTACCTTCACAACAGCAAGCGCCATCGCTACAATGGCGACCATGCGGAAGCGCTACGAGCAGTACTGCCCCGTCGCCCACGCGCTCGACCTCGTCGGAGAGCGGTGGGCGCTCCTCGTCGTGCGGGAGCTGATGCACGGGCCGAAGCGCTACACGGACCTCGTCGAGCACCTTCCGGGGATCGGCACGAACATCCTCGCGTCCCGCCTGCGCGACCTCGAGGCGGGCGGCCTCGTCGCGAAGCGGAGGCTGCCGCCCCCGGCCGCCTCCCGTGTCTACGAGCTCACGGAGTACGGACAGGGGCTGCGTCCCGCCCTTCGCGAGCTGGCGCTCTGGGGCGCCCGCTCGCTCGGGCCTCCGACCGTCGACGACGAGCTCTTCGACGGCTGGCTCGCGAACGCCGTCGACACGGTCCTGGGGCCGATCGCGCCCCCCGGACGCTTCGAGTTCCGCGTCCGGGACGAGGTGGCGTCGCTGGTCGACGGCGAGGCCCAGCCCGGCCCCGTCGAGGACCCGGACGTCGTCGTCGAGGGCGATCCCGAGGGCGTCTACTACATGTTCGTCGACCGGCGGCTCGATTGCGTGACCGTGCAGGGAGACCGCGGGCTGCTCGAGCGGCTGCTCGAGGTCGCGCCGGTCCCGGTCGAGCTACCGGCCTCCGCGTAGCCGCCCTGGTCACCGCCGCGTCGCGACGCGCGCCTCGTGCTCGAGCAGCAGGCGCTTGAGCGACAGCCCGCCGCCGAAGCCGACCAGCGAGCCGTCGGCGCCGACGATGCGATGGCACGGGAGGACGATCGGGAGCGGGTTGCGGCCGTTGGCCGCGCCGACGGCGCGCACGGCGCGCGGGCGGCCGAGCCGTCGCGCCTGCTCGCCGTAGCTCCGCGTCGTCCCGTAGGGGATGTCGGCGAGGGCGCGCCAGGCGGCGACCTGGAAGTCGGTCCCGACCAGGTCGAGGGGCACGTCGAGGCGGCGTAGGTCGCCTGCGAAGTAGGCGCCCAGCTGGCGCCCGGCCTCGTCGAGGACGTCGCAGCTCACGGCGTCGCAGCTCTCAGCGGACGCCTGTCCGGCCCACAGGACCCCGCGCAGGCCGCGTGGCGAGCCGACGAGGGTCAGCTCGCCGACCGGCGTGGGCACGAGGCGTGACGTCAGCATCTCCGGTACCGCTTCTATAGCGGTCCGCGAGGGCGCCGGCCTGCCCGATGCGGACAGACCGGCGGCCTCGCGCACGATCACGGCACGAGCTCGAGCGCGCCGTCGTCGTCGATGCCGACGAAGACCTGGCCTCCGAACTCGACGTTCGCGAACGTCAGCGCCTGCGCGATCCCGGCCTGGTAGGCGCCCTGCGACGCCGCCACCCGGACGGCGACCATATGGCGCGAGCCGTCGCAGATCGGCGTGTAGGTGCCGTTGCCCGACACGAGGCCGCTCTGCGAGACGTTCACGGCGGAGAGAAGCCCGGTCGTCCCAGCCGGGCAAGCGACGGTCACGCCGAGCACGACGGCCGTGCCTCCGCTCTCCAACCGAGCGCTCTCCGCCAGCTCGACGAGCACCGCCGGGTCGACCTGGAGGAGCTGCGAGTCCTGTGCGCTCTGGGTGTTCCCGCGCTTGATGACGACCGACGCGGTCGCCTGCGCCTGGCCGAGCCGGAACGTGCCGGCGGCGGCGGGCACCGTCACGTTGAAGACTCGCAGCGAGCCGATGCAGACGAGCGGGAAGGACGCCTGGCCGGACGCCTGCGGCTGCGACACCGCGACGACCGCCTGGACGACGCTCCACCGCTCCGGGCACGACGCGATGACCTGGAACGACACCGACCCACCGTCGGGCGCGAGCCAGGCGGCCGGCTGGACGTCGACGGTCGGCCCGGTCGACGGACGGGCTCCGGCCGGCGCCGCCGTCCAGGCGACCAGCAGGGCCAACGCCCCTGCGAGGGCGAACGTGCGAGCTCGCCGCCGCGCGATTCCCCGTTTCATGGGACCACCTCCTGTGGCGCGAAACGCGAGTGCACAGGGAGCTACGGCCCCGAAGCGCCGCCGGATCTCGCCGCAGCGCCGCGCGCGAACGGTTAGGATCGCGCTTCCGAGCTCATGGGGGTGCCGTCAAGAGCTCGCAACGGGGGTGTCAGCCGGGCCGGCAGGACGGGCAGTCGTCCCTGGAGGGAGGTAGGCAGGCGGTTTGCCCCCTCGACGGGAAGGGAGGGTTCGCCATGCGATCCCGGAGACGACTGGCGCTGCCAGTCTTCGCGTTCATCCTGGTGGTGGCCGCGATCGGCGTTTCGTCCGGAGCGGCCGTACCGCCCGATGACACTCCCGATCGGCCCCACACCCAGAACATGCACCTAATCGGGTCGAGCCTGCGCGCGGGCGCGGTCACGGGTCCGCCGCCGGTCGGGCCGGGCACCGTTCCCTGGGACACGCGGAACACGGACCTGGCGTTCTGGGGGAAGACGGCCATCCAGGGCCGCTACGACGGCTTCCGCGTCATCGACGTCAAAGCTCCCGGCAATCCGCGTGAGCTGGCGTTCTTCCCCTGCGTGAGCCCGCAGGGCGACGTCGGCGTGTACGGGGACCTCGTGTTCCGCTCGGTCGACTCGCAGCAGCGAACGGACGGGTGTACCACCGAGAGCCAGAGCGGGGCGCCGACCGACTGCGCCCCGGTGTCGTCGCCGTGTACCGGCTTCGAGGGCATCCAGATCTTCGACATCAGCAACCTGAGGAACATCCAGCACATCGCCTCGGTCGCGCTCGACTGCGGCTCGCACACGCACACCGTCGTCCCGGACGAGGAGAACGACCGCGTCCTCATCTACAACAGCGTGAGCGGAAACGGGTTGCAAGCGAACCCGGGGAAGTACGGCAACCGCTGCCCCGGCCCGCCGTTCAACCGTGAGGACATCGTCGAGGTCCCGCTCTCCGACCCGGCTTCGGCGAGCGTCCTGGGGTCCTTCGACCTGGGCGAGCACGAGGGAGCGCCGGTCGAGATCTGCCACGACTTCGGCGTCATTCTCGGCGACGTGAACAAGGGCGCCTGCGCCGGCCACGGGATCTCGGTCTTCGACCTCAGCGACCCGGCGAACCCGCAGCACCTGTACACGACCACGGCGCCGACGGTCGATCGCTTCCACTCGGCGGCGTTCACCTGGGACGGCTCCATCATCGTCTCCGGCTGGGAGCCCGGCGGCGGAACGGCCCCGCGCTGCCAGGCGACCGGCACCCCGCTCGGCGGCGGCCTGGTCCAGACGGAGGAGATGAAGACGGCCTGGTTCCACGACGCGGAGACGGGCGAGATCATCGGCAAGTACGTGCTGCCGCGACCGCAGTCGCAGTACGAGAACTGCACGATTCACAACTACAACCTCGTCCCCCATCCGACGAGGAACCTCCTCGTGCACGGCTCGTACCAGTCGGGCACGGCGCTCGTCGACTTCACCGATCCGACGAACGCGTACGAGGTCGCCTGGATGGATCCCGACCCGCTCGACCCGCCGTCCCCGACGAGCCCAGGCGGCCGCATCAACTTCCGCGGCGGCGACTGGTCGTCGTACTGGTACAACGGCGCCATCTACGAGAGCGACACGAGGCGCGGCCTCTACGTCTGGAAGGTGAGCGCCCGCGAGCTCGCCGGGCCAGAGCTCAAGCTCGACTACCTCAACCCGCAGACGAACCACACCTCGATCGAGACGCGCATCGGCAACTGACACCGAGCGGTCGCCGGCTTCCGCCGCGACCCTGATGAGCGACGACGCGGGCCGGCCACGCCGGCCCGTGTCGTCCGTATTCGACGTCGGGCTACGAGCCCAGGACTCCGCTGATCGCCTCGATCGGCGGCGCGAAGAAGTAGCCGCCGCCGGTCGGAACGACCCATTCGTCCTTGATCTTGATGCGGCGAGTGCCTCCCGGCGTCGGAACGTCGATGAAGCGGCGGCGCGCGCCGCGCCGGTCGCTCTGTCCGATGATCGGATCGTGGCCTCCGAAGTTGGGCTGGATCGGCGAGTTCGCCCAGCGGCGCGTGAGGAGCTCGAACTGGTCCTCGATCGTGCTCCCGTAGCAGACGAACATCAGGCCGCGCTCCTGCCTCACCAACCTCGGCGGCGGCCGACTGAGGCCGACGATCGGCTCGCCGAACGGGATGCCGCGTCGGAGGATCGTCCGCAGCATGCTGTCCTGCGGCTTGCCGAGATCGGTCGCGCTGTCGCGCGGGTTCGTCTTGCGGATGTGGGCGAAGTGCGGACACACGGCCCCCAGCAGGTCGGCCGCGGCCTGCGGGAACGCGTCGCCGCCGTAGCCCGGGATGGGCCGCAGCGTGGACGGACGCGTGTTGTCGTCGAAGATGAAGTGGTTGTTCGCCCAGATGTCGCCGGCGAGCGCGGCGCTGTCCGCGGCCGGCGTTCGCATGATCGGAGCACCACTTGGCCACCGGCCAACGAGCAGGGACGCGAACTTGTCCGCGGGCATGCCCAGCGCGGACGCGGCGCCGATGGCGAACTTCCAGAAAGCGGGCACGTCCTGCCGAAGGCGACGGCACACCAGGTACGAGCCCAACGCCGCCCAGCGCGGGAAGTTGGTCGCCGCGGGAGCCGAGTTGTAGAGGTGCTCGGTGTGCTGCCTCTGCTCGCCGAGGAGAAACTGCCCGGGCCAGACCAGCAACTGCCCCGGCTTGGCGAAGAAGCGGGCCCGCGGGTCTGCCGGGTCGAGGTAGCGCGGGGTGATGAAGTCGCCGGGCGCGGGGGACACCTTCCCGCGGACGCCCGGCTGTGACACGCCGTCCTTGAAGCCGAAGTGCTCGTGGCCGCGCAACCCGCCCGGCAGCGTGTCGCCGCGCTGCTCGAACATCAGGCGCAGTCCGAAGTCCGCTGCCCGGCTCTTGATCGCGTCGACCAGCGTCACCAGGTCCTCGGCGTCGTCGGCGGCGACGATGACGAGGATGTCCGCCTCCCGCCTCGGCCCCCCGACCACCCAGTGCGACGTGTGGCCCGGCTCCCTGCGGCGGGTCGGGTCTCCGAGGTACGTGGAACGCGCGGCCAGACCTTGGCGGAAGCTCTGGTCGCCGAAGGCGGCCGCATCGGACTTCCCCGCCAGCACCTGGATCGCGCGGTACGAGAACGCGATGTTGACCCAGGCCGCGCACATCGGCGGTTCCTTGACGCCCAGCCGCAAGCGCAGCGCCCGGTGCGCCCGCACGAAGGCGAGCACCTCCTCCATGGACGTGATCAGCGGGGCGATCCACCGCAGCCACTGTTTCGTGCGGCTCCGGGTTCCGAGCCGGAAGAAGAGGAAGTGCTGATGGTCCTTGTTGAACCCCGGGATGATGTTGCCCTGGATGGTGCCGCGCTTCTTGGCGTCGTAGATCGGCTCGGGCTCCGCCCCCGGGAGCTCCGCGCCGGGGTCGCCGCCCAGCGCGGAGATGGAGACGTCCTTCACCAGCTCGGGCTCGAGCTTTCCGAGCTCGTTCAGGAGGTCGCCAAGCTTCGCGTTCAGCTCCTTCGGCGCGAGGGAGATCTCGAGGTCTTCGATCGACGCGTCGCCGGCCTCCCGCTTCATGCTCGCGCCCTCGTTCCTGCCACGCCGCCGACCGTGCAGGTGACGTGCTCGGCGATCTGCCCGCCCCACTCGATGCGTCTGCCGCCGATGCGGATGTCGCCGACGACGAATCCCGCGCTCGAAGGCACCCGGTATTCGAGACGGAGGATCTGCCCAGGCGCGCCGCGCACGACGTGCCAGTAGTCGCCCACCGGCGAGCCGTTCGGCTTCGTCCACCCGGTGTCGTCGTAGCCGGTGATGTACAGGCCGATGGGGTCGCGCAAGGTCAGGGAGAGCCCGGTTCGTGCGAGCGCGCCGATGTCGAAGATGACGCGCGGGTCCACCGATGTCCTGAGCCCTGGCGGCGGCGTTTCGTAGCCGTCCCGTGCGGAACCGGTGTCGATGCTTCCCTGCGTCAGGCCCAGCGCCGCGGAGAGCGTGTTGATGTTCTGAATCAGGTGCACGATCCCGCTCGTGGTGTTGAACGGGTTGAACTTGTCGTAGCCACTGCCGGGCCCGCCGACTCGCAGGTCGGCCTCGGTCACGGCCGGATCGACCAACGTCTTGTAGAGGTTCACCACCGTCGCGCGGTCCGCATCCCAGAGGCGCTGCCAGTACTCCGGCGACTCGGTGACGAAGACGACCTTCGTGATCTTGCCCGCCGCGTTGCGCGTCACGTGCCACTCGCAGTACTCGTTCTGGGGGTCCCTGGCCGCCACGTCTCCGTCGGCGTCGACGAAGGCGGCCGTGCGGTCGTCACGGTGCGCGACCAGCACTTGGCGCGGGAACGCCATCCAGACGAGGGAGCGCTCGGCGAGGACGTTGACGTCGACCTCGCTCGCGTCGTAGAACTCGCCGGTGGCCGTGCCTGTCCCGGCCGCCGTGGTCAGCCTGCTGGCGAGCCACGCGTGCCAGTCGTCGTAGAACGGCGACCCGGCCGGCAGGTCGCGCACGGACGCCGGCGTGTCGAAGCGCGCGATCAGCGCCATGACCGCTGCCCGCTACTGCGATCGATGCCAAGGAGCCACCGGGAACAGGCAGGCGGATGTCCCGTATCCACCCTGGGAGTCCGCCGCCGCAGCCGAAAGTACCGAGCGCCCATCCGGCTCTCCTTCTGTCTGCAGCGACACGATACTCCGGACGCGGCCGTCTTGAAAGCCCGTATCCCTGAAGCGGTCCGCGGGACGCCGCTCGTTACGGCGGCGCTACAGGTCGAGGCGGGCGTCTTCGAGATCGAGGTCGCGCTCGACTCGGCGCATGACCGCTCGCGTGGAACCGCGACCGCGCTTCTCAGCTGTCGCTGAGCTGTTTGCGGCGCTCGCGCTCCTCCTCGGTCGGCTCGTCGAGCGCGAACGATCCGTACCGGATGTCGCCCTCTCGCTTGTACGTCGCCATGACGACGCCGGTCGAGGACGTGGCCGTGTCGGCGAGCGCCAACCCGGCGGGTACGGCGCCGTCGGCGAAGAGCCGCTTTCCGGTCCCGAGGACGAGCGGGAAGATCATGAGCCGGAACTCGTCGACGAGGTCGTGCTCGAGCAGGGTCTGGATCAGCCCCCAGCTGCCGTGCACCTGGATCTCCGGCCCGTCCTCCTGCTTGAGCTTCGCGACCGCCTGGGCGACCTCGCCCTCGAGCAGGCTCGAGTTGTTCCAGTCCACCGAGTCGAGCGTCCTGGAAGCCACGTACTTGCGGGCGCTGTTCAGCTGCTCGGCGCCGGGCTGGTCGGGGACGTGCGGCCAGTGGGCGGCGAAGATCTCGTACGTCCCCCGCCCGAGGAGCAGGTCGAAACCCCCGCCCATCACCTCCCCCATCCGCTGTCCCATGGCGTCGTCCCAGTAACCGGCCGACCAGCCGCCGTGGGCGAAGCCTCCGGTCGGATCCTCCTCCGGGCCGCCGGGCGCCTGCATCACACCGTCCAGGGTCATGAACGTGCTGACGACGAGGGGTCTCATGGCTTCTCCTCTCGATTTCGACACTGCCCTACCGACCCGCCGGGGCAGGAAGACTCATCGGAGCCCCGCGTCACGGAGCGGCGCAGGAATGGACAGCCTCGGCAGCGGCGTGCTCATCCCCCTCGCTCCAGGCTAATTGCCATTCCTGCCGACGAGCCGCCAGGTCTGCACCTCGCCCTTGCCCTTCACGTCGACGAGCCCCATCGGCTCGGTGACGTAGCCCTCGCGCAGCAGCTCCCAGGTCGGACGGGTGATCTGGATCTCGTCCGATGTCCCGTGCGACTCCATGCGGCTCGCCATGTTCACCGTGTCGCCCCAGAGGTCGTAGAGGAAGCGGCGGCGTCCGATCACGCCCGCCACGACCGGGCCGGAGCTGATTCCGATCCGGAGCCGGAGGTCGCTCCCCGGAAGGCACGTGCGGGCGCAGTCCTTCATCTCGAGCGCGAGGCCGGCAAGCGCTTGCGCGTGGTCGGGCCGTGGCCGGGGAACCCCCGCCGCGACCATGTAGCAGTCGCCGATCGTCTTGATCTTCTCGACCTCGTAGCGGTCGACGAGCTCGTCGAACGCCGTGAACAGACGATCGAGCATCCCGACCACCTCGCGCGCGTCGAGTCGGCTTGCGAGCGGAGTGAAGTCGACGACGTCCGCGAAGAGGATGCTGGCGTTGTCGAAGTGGTCGGCGATCGAGTTCGGGTCGGACTGCAGCCGCTGCGCGACGTCGGCCGGTAGGACGTTGAGCAGGAGCGCCTCGACGCGCGCCTGTGCGGCGTCGCGTCCTTGCGCGAAGGTGACGAGCAGCAACATCGCGACGAGCGTGACCAGGATGATGTTGAGGACGTCGAAGGTCCGGACGAAACCCTCGGGCAGGTCGGCGCCGTTCGGCCGAACGAGTTCGGCGAGAGGGAGCGCGAGCAGAACGGTGGCGACGAAGGCCGCAAACCACGGCCAGGCGCGGGCGGGGCGGTCGAAGGCGACCGCTCCGAGCGGCGCGAGCAGCGACCAGACGACCACGGAGCTCGACTCGTCGAGACCCCCGACCATGATGGTCCCCAGCGCGGGCGCGACGAGGATCAGGACGAACTGCGCCGTCCGCAGGAACGCGAAGTTTCGGTTCCGGGCGAAGACGGCGAGGCTGATGATCGATCCGGCGACATAAGCCCACGGCGTGAGGGCGACCGCCTCCTCGCCGACAACCCAATACATGCAGCCCCAGAGGAATGCGATCGGGAGGATGAGGAGCGCGATCCCGACGAGCAGCCGTTTGCGGAAGCGCAGCTCCGAGGAGTCGGCCCAGTCCGCCCCGATCGAGAGGACGCGGTCTCGCAGCGCCGCGAACACGACGGGGGAGCGTAGCGTGACGGAGCGGCGCAGGAGTCGAACCTACCCAGCGTGGGGTTGCCACGCCTCACCGGTTTTGAAGGCCGGCTGGGCCACCGGGCCGCTCGGCGTAGGAACCTAGCCGGCCCGGCCTTTCGCCGCAGGACCCGTTCGTCGCCGACGGGTGCCGCGGCTGGCGAGCGCCGAGAGACGGAGGGGGCGGCCGCCTTCGGCCGCCCCCTCTGGTTCTGCCGTGGGTTTACGGGACGAACGTGCGCTGAGAGCCGGCCGGGGCCGGAATGGCGAAGTTGCCGGGTACCTTCTTGCCTGGCACGCCGTTGACCGACTCCGTCGAGTACACGTAGGTCAACACCGCGAACCCGATCAGGTCGGCGTTGGCGGCCAGCGCATGGCCGTTGACGTTGGCGAAGGTGTCGCAGGCCGCGTGGTAGCACGGGTCGAACTGCGCACCCACGGTGCCGCCCCAGATCGACTGCTGCTCGGCGGTCTTCTGAACCTCCGCGCCGGTGAAGAGGCCACCGGCCGGGATGTCGTTGTTGATGAACGCCTGGTAGTCGCTGCGTCCGTCGAACGCGGCGTCGTCGTACGGCTCGCCGCGCAGGGTGTAGAACGACTCGAAGAGATCCTCGATCTCGATCGAGCCGTCAGGAACGTTGACTCCCACGGGAGGCGTGAAGCTCGACTGGTCGGCGTCCTGCGTCATGAAGATGTAGTTCGGCGAGCCGACCATGTCGAAGTTGAGGTAGAGCGCGATGCGGTCCTTCTGCGCCTGGCTCAGGCCGTTGACGTAGTTCGTCGAGCCGACGAGCCCGCTCTCCTCGGCGCCCCACCACGCGAAGCGAACCGTGTTCTGCAGCTTCACGTGGGCGAGCTGCTCGGCCACCTCGAGGATGGAAGCGCTGCCCGAGCCGTTGTCGTTGATGCCCGGTCCCGCCAGAACCGAGTCGAGGTGCGCGCCGGCCATGACGACGTTGTTGTTGTTGGTGCCCC
>JBOHAK010000163.1:0-1573 GCA_050697795.1 Gaiellaceae bacterium | reverse complement strand
TCTTCCGCATCGAGGCCGACGACGAGACGGGCGTCATCGACATGCTCGCCGGCCCCACGGAGGCCGAGCTGGCGCTCTTCCCCACGAGGGTCGTCGAGCTCCCGGCAGGACGAAGCGCGTTCAGCTTTACGATGTTCCAAGCCCCGGGGATGAGCGACGAGCTGTTCGAAGCCCAGCACGCCTCGCTCCTGCGCGAGTTCGAGAACATCGAGCGGGCGTTCGCCCGCTGAAGTCTCAGCAGTCCGGCTGCACGCGACGCGGCGGGTGCGACATGTCGGGGTCTGACCCCTGCATGCCCGTTCCGGACACGTCGGCGGCATGCTCGTTCCGGACACGTAGGGGTCTGACCCCTGCCATGGCCGGTCGGGACGAAGCCTGCCTGGCGCGACGAGGCGACCCTGCAAGCCTGGCTGAACGTCTTCGCCGCGCGCCGGGCCATGTCGACGACGGCCACGTCGGGGTCTGACCCCGGCATGGCTCTTAGAGACGCGGGAGTCGCTCGGCGGCGTGCTCACGTCGCTTCGGGGTGGTCGCAAGCTCGGGGGCGCCTGAGGTCCGACGCGGAGGCGGCTTCGGCCGCCTCCTTCAGGGTCCGAAACGGCGCGGTGGAAGCTCGACCTCGAAGGACGCGCGCTCCGCGTAGAGGAGCGTGGGCGGGCGCTCGAGCCCGAAGCCCAGCGCCAGGAGCGGGTCGGCCCGCGCGAGCTCGGTGGGCTCGGCCCGCTCCCAGTTGATCTCTCCGCGGCGGATCCGGAAGGCACGGGTGCCGGCGGCCTCGAAGAGCCCGAGCTCGTGGTGCCCCAGCTCGCTCGGCTCGGCCGGTCCGCTGCGCTCGAAGGCGATGCGCACGCCGAGTCCCGGCGCCTCGACCCGCTGAGGGCGCACACGCAGGCGAGCCGGACGGACCGGGAACCCGAAGAGCGCCCCTCCCAGGCCGGGAGGCGTGACGCGGAGGGCGGCGAAGAACACGCCCGTCTCGTCGCCGTGGCGCGCGTAGACGCGGACGTTGAGCTGGGAGAACGGCAGCACCGGGAGCCCGGCAAGCCGTCCGCGCGTCCAGCGGAGCGCCGCGATCGTGACCAGGTGGCGGCCGTCGACCTGCGCGGGGACGAGGGCGGGTGGAAGCAAGGCCCGCACCTCCTCCGCGTCCGCTTCCCAGCTCGCCAGCAAGAGGTCGCGGACAGTGTGGCGCAGGAGCACGGAAGGAAGCCTAGGTGCGAGGCGGAACTGCGGGTGGTGGACACGGGAGCCGCCATCGAGCGCTTCCTGCGCAGCCAGTCGCTCTCCGACGCGACCCGGCGTGCCTACCGGCGCGACCTGGAGGAGCTGGCGAGCTGGTTGCGACGGAACAGGCTCACGCTCGAGAGCTTCGACGCGCGAGCGTTCGCCCGCTACGCGGCGGAGCTCGGCGCCGACCGGCCCGGGCGGCAGCCGCGGAAGCTCGCGCAGACCACCGTGGCCCGGAAGCTGGCCGCGGCGCGTTCGCTCGTCCGCGCGACGCTGGGTCCGAGCCGCGTCCCTGACCTGTCGGTCTCGGGTCGCCGCCGGCGGCGGCTCCCGCACGCGCCGCGGC
>JBOHAK010000162.1:0-4407 GCA_050697795.1 Gaiellaceae bacterium | reverse complement strand
CGTCGGAGTCGTCCGGCCCCAGGGCCGCCCGCACGCCGGGCGCCGCGAGGAGCGGAGCCAGATCCAGCCGCCGCACGCGGGCGTGGGCGTGCGGGCTCCGCAGGACGGCGGCATGCAGCATCCCGGGCAGGACGACGTCCGCCGTGTAGCGCGCCTCGCCGCGGGCGCGCTGCGGGCCGTCCACGCGCGCGGCCGGCCGTCCGACGACCTCGCGTGGCCCGGCGGGCCAGCGCGCGAGCGGATCCTCCTCGACGACCACCCACTGCTCCGTGTAGCGGCCCTCGACCTCCTTCTCGGTGCGGATCAGGCGCGCCACGTGGAGATCGCCTCCTCGATCTTCGGATACGCCCCGCAGCGGCAGAGGTTGCCCGCCATGGCGTGGCGGATCTCGTCGCGCGCCGGCTCCGGCATCTCGGCGACGAGCGCGGCGGCCGAGACGATCTGGCCCGGCGTACAGAAGCCGCACTGGAGCGCGTCGGCGCGCACGAACGCGTCGACGAGCGGGTGGTCTCGGAGGCCCTCGATCGTCGTCACCTCCCGGTCGCCGACGGCGTGGACGAGCGTGATGCAGGAGAGGGCCGGCCGTCCGTCGAGGAGCACCGTGCACGCGCCGCAGTGCCCCTCGCCGCAGGCGATCTTCGTCCCGGTCAGGCCGAGCTCGTCGCGGAGCGTCTCGGCGAGCGACCGAAGCGCGGGGCCGTCGAACTCGTGGCGGGCCCCGTTGACCGAGAGCTCAGGCATCGCGCGCGCTCACCGTGAGGGTGAGGATGTCCGCGACGTGGATGAGCCGAAACGTCACGCGGTTCAGGCGGACGCGCTCGGTCTCGTCCTCGGTCTCCGGAAGCGTGCGCCAGAGGTCGCGCGCCGTGTCGAGGAGCTCCGCGATCCGCTCGCGCTCGGCCGCGTGGCCGTCGCGCTCGGCACAGGCGTTGAGCGCCAGCCCGAGCACTCCGATCGTGTCCGCCTGCCGGGTCCACAGGAGCGGCGTCGCCATGGCTAGGTAGTGGTGGATGCGCGCGAACGCGAGCGGCTGGTCAAGGCGGTCGATGCGCTTCGGCTCGGAGAGTGGGACAGGCGGGTCGCCCTCGGCGATCCGGGCCGCCGAGCCGCCGAGCATGTTCCGCACCTCGTCGTCGGAGAGCCCCGCCAGCCGGGCGGTGCGGAGGGCGAGCATGAGCGAGCCCGGCTGCTGCCCGTAGGGGAAGTCGGAGGCGTACAGGACCTGCTCGGGCGCGACGCGGGAGAAGATGTCGAGGAGGTCGATCGCGCTCCAGACGGAGGTGTCGAAGTACACGCCCGCCCGTCCCTCGAAGCACTCGGAGAGCGCGGCGAGATCGGCGATCCCGGCGTGGGCGATGATCAGCTGCGACTCCGGGTAGGCGTCGTGGAGCCGGCGGAGGTGGTCGGCGATGGGCGGCAGGCCGCGCCCCCCGTGGATCAGGATCGGCACGCGCCGCTCCGCTGCCAGCTCGAAGATCGGCGCCAGGCGCTCGTCGTTCAGCAGGAAGCCCTGCGCGCGCGGATGGAGCTTGATGCCGCGCGCGCCGCGGTCGAGGCAGCGGGCCGCCTCCTCTCGCGGGCCCTCGGCCAGGTCGAGGCGGACGAACGGGACGAGCAGGCCCTCGGACGCGGCGGCGGCCTCGAGCGTGCGGTCGTTGGCGGCGCGGAAGGCCGGCTCGCGGTCGGGCTCGTCCATGCAGAAGGCGAAGGCGCGCACCGCACCCGAGCCGCGCAGGAAGGCGACCAGGTCCTCGAGGGGGGCGACGAAGCCGTCGATGTCGCGGCCGACGTGGACGTGCGCGTCGAACAGCTCGGTGCCGGCCGGGATCAGCCGGGAAACCTCCTCCTCGTAGGCCCCGACCAGTCGCCGTGCCCGCTGCAGAGCCTCTTCCACGCTGATGAATCTACCCTGAGCCGGTAGGCTGGGGTGCCGTGCCGGACGTTCTCATCTTCGGCGACACGGTGCGCTCGCCCGAGCTGCGGCACGAGGTGCCCGTGTCCGTCCCGGACCCGTTCCTCTACGTGGAGCGGAACGGGTCGCGGACGGCGTTCGTCGGCTCACTCGAGATCCCGCGGCTCGAGGGCGTCGCGGGCCTCGGCACGGTGCCGCTCGAGGAGCTCGGTCTCGACGAGCTCGTCGGGGAGGGCCTGAGCTGGCACGAGATGACGCCGGAGCTCGTCCTGCGCGCGTGCCGGCAGGCGAGCGTCGAGTCCGCCGTGACGCCGCGCGACTTCCCCCTCGAGCTGGCCGACTACCTGCGCTCCCATGCGATCGAGGTCGAGGCGAAGGGCGAGCTCTTCGACGACCGCCGCCGTGTCAAGACCGACGCCGAGCTGGACGGGATCAGACGCGCCCAGCGCGCGACGGAGAAGGCGATGGACGCAATACGAGCGCGTCTGCGGGAGGGTGGCGACCTGACCAGCGAGGAGCTCCAGGCGCTCGCCAACCGCGTCTTCAGCGCCGAGGGCGCGACGGCCCCCGATCTCGTGCTCGTCTCCTCGGGCCCGCAGACCACGATCGGCCACGAGCCAGGGCACGGGCCGATCGGAGCGGGGGAGCCGATCGTGGTCGACCTCTTCCCGCGCGATCCGGCCTCGGGCTGCTACGCGGACATGACGCGGACGTTCTGCCTCGGCGAGCCGCCGGAGGAGCTCGTGCGCTACCACGCGCTCGTCCGGCAGGGGCTCGACGTCGCCTATGCGACCATCCGGCCGGGCGTGAAGGGAGCCGATGCTCACCGCGCCGTCTGCCGGGTGTTCGAGGACGAGGGCTTTCCCACGCAGCTCTCGAAGGCGCCCGGCGAGGTGCTCGAGGACGGCTTCTTCCACAGTCTCGGGCACGGCGTCGGCCTCGAGGTGCACGAGCTTCCCGGCTTGGGCCGCAACGGGGACGAGATCGTCGCCGGCGACGTCCTCGCCGTCGAGCCGGGCCTCTACCGGAAGGACTTCGGCGGCTGCCGTCTCGAGGACCTCGTGCTCGTGACGGACGACGGCTGCGAGCTCCTCACCGACTACCCGTACGACCTGGCGCCCTGACGCAGGGGCCCGCGGCTCAGGCCGCCACCTCGAGCGAGAGCAGGCGCTCGAACCTCTCGTTGTCGTCGAACGGGCCGATGAGGGCGAGGTTGAGCCGCTCGTTGCGGATCACGTCCTGCGCCACGCGCTGGACGTCCTCCAGCGTCACCTCGTCGAGCGCGGCGAGCACCTCGTCCGGCTCGCGCAGCCGTCCCTCGAGCACCTCGTCGCGCAGTGCGAAGGAGATCATGCCCTTCGGATCCTCGAGCGAGAGCACGAGGCGGCCCTTGGCGAAGTTCCGCGCCTTCTCGAGCTCGTCCGCGTCGAGCGGGGCGGCCGCGATGCGCGCGAACTCCCCAACGACCGTCGAGACCGCGTCGTCGATGCGGTTGATGTCGACGCCGCCCTGGGCGAACAGCGTGCCGGCGTCCGTGTAGGCCTGGTTGTAGCCGTAGATGTAGTACGCGAGGCCGCGCCGCTCGCGCACCTCCGTGAAGAGGCGCGAGGACATGCCGCCGCCGAGCGCCGTCGCGAGGAGCATGAGCGCATAGCGGTCGGGATGACCGATCGGGTAGCTGTGGACGCCGATCCGGATGTGCGCCTGGTCGGACGTCTTCGTGTGGATCTTGACGCGCGGCGCGTCCTGCTCCCACGCGACCGGATCCGGTCGGCCTGTCGAGCCGTTGGGGACGTCGCCGAGCAGCCCTTCGAGCCGCCCGAGGACGTCGGCGCCGACCGCCCCCGCGACGCCCGCCACCATGCGGGGCCCGCGGTACCAGCGGTCGAGGTAGCCGAGGAACGTCTCGCGTGTCGCCGCGCGCACGGTCTCCTTCGTCCCGATGATGTCCCAGCCGAGCGGCTGGTCGCCGTAGAGGAGCTCGTCGTAGACGCCGTCGACGTAGTCCCGCGGCGTGTCGTAGTACATGTTCATCTCCTCGACGATCACGCCCTTCTCGCGCTCGATCTCCTCCCGATCGAACTTCGAGTGGCGGAGCATGTCGACGAGGACGTCCAGGGCCGTGTCGCGGTGCTCGGCCGCGCACTTGACGTAGTAACCCGTGTACTCCTTGCCGGTGAACGCGTTGAACTCGCCGCCGATCGCGTCGATCTCGCCGGCGATCTCGCGGGCGGTGGGACGGCTCTCCGTCCCCTTGAAGAACAAGTGCTCGGCGAAGTGCGCGATCCCGTTCGTGTCCCGCGTCTCGTAGCGCGAGCCGGCCGCGAGCATGACGAAGCAGGCGACCGACTTCGCCGCCGGCATGTCAGCGGTCACGACCCGCAGGCCGTTCTCCAGGGTTGTCTTCGTGAACGCGTTCGGCATCAGGTGGCCACAGAGCTCCTCTCTTCGTAGGCGTCGAGGCGGGTGCGCCAGTCCTCGGGGACGGCCATGGA
>JBOHAK010000161.1:0-2832 GCA_050697795.1 Gaiellaceae bacterium | reverse complement strand
CCGGCGGCGACCGCGGCGAGCAACACCCCCGCAGCGATGACGATCGCGAGCACGAGCAGCCCGGGGAGAAGGCCGGGCGGCCTCCCGGCGACGAGCGTCGCCGCCGCGTAGCCGAGCGCTCCCGCGGGGGCGGCGACGAGAAGGCCTTCGAGCGCCTGCGCCGCGAGCGTCTGCGCGAGCGAGCCGCCGCGGCTCCGGAGGAGGGCGATCGACTCCGAGCGCCGCTCGGCCGCGAGGGAGGCGAGGACCCCGAGCACGGTGAGGGCGACGGCCAGGAGGCCGAGCCCGCCGACGGCCAGCACGGCCCCGGCCGCCTCCCGGTCCGCGTCGTGCCGCTCGAGGATCCTCCCCAGGCCGGTGCGGGCGCCGAGGCCGAGGCGCTGGCCGAAGGTCGTCTGCCCGAAGATCCCCTCGAGCCGCCGCACGGCGGCCGCGAGCTCGTCCGTGTCGCTCTCGCCGACGGCGGCGGCGTCGGCGGGGTAGCGCCACTCGTAGCGCAGAGGGACGGTGCCGACCCCGGCGAGGAGCTCGCCGTAAGCCTCGCGGGGGAAGAGCCCGTAGCCGTAGACGAAGCGCTGCGTCTCGGTGTCCCGGATCACGGCCCGGCCGAGCCGGGACTCGCGCAGCCAGGCCGCCTCGGCCGGCGCGGCCTCGAGGATCCCGACCACGTCGAGGGCGAGGTAGCGCCGCTGGGAGACCGGCACGTCGCGGACGAGCAGGTCGTCCGTGGCCGGGAGGATGTACGCGCGGTCCCCGACGCCGAGCGAGAGCTGCTCCGCGGTCGTCGCCGAGAGCGCGATCTCGATGCTCGTTCCTTCCGGCTGCTCCGGAAAGGGGAGGGGGGTCTGCCCGGTGCCGGTCGGCATGCGACCCTCCGCCGCACGCAGGCGCCCGGAGACCCCCTCGAGGTGGCGGAGCGTGAGATAGCGGGTCGTCCCCGCCGGCCCGCTCTCCCCCGGCGGCGCCACGATCGTGTAGCGGACGGTCTCGGCGATCGCCCCGGGGTCGCCGACCACGCCCCGGAGCGAGTCCGGAAGCCGCCGCTCATAGCGCGCGCCGGTCGCGACGACGCTTCGGAACGGGTCGTCGCCCGGTGCGGCCTGAACCTTGCCCGCGGCCGTGATCGCCACGTCTCGCTCCAGCAGGTTCGCGCGGGCCACCGTCTCCTCCAGGCTCTCCGCGGCCAGGCGGTCGAACAGCTGCGGGACGAGCGCGAAGAGGAACGCCGTCGCGGAGACGGCGGCGAAGAGCGCCCCGGCGAACAGCGGGTCCGAGCGCAGGCGGCGCCAGGCGACGATCAGAGGGGCGACCAGCGTGCGCGCCGCCGTCATCGGGTCTCCCCGGCACGGAGCGCAGGCCCGAGGGCGAGGCGTCGCAGGAGCAGGATCTGGACGGCGAGGACGATGGCCAGCGCAGCCAGGAGGCTCCCGGTCAGGATGGCGACCGCCTCCCACGGCAGCTCGACCACGACCTCCGGGAACGGCCGGCCGCCCTCGCCGGCGAGCGAGACGTAGGGGAGCACGAGCCACGCGACCAGCGCTCCGAGGACGATCCCGCCTGCGAGCGCGAGTGCGGCGACGATCCCGCCCTCGAGCGCGAGCCACGCCGAGAGCTGGCGGTCGGAGAGGCCGAGCGAGCGCAGCACTGCGAACTCGGTCGTCCGCTCGGCCGTGGAGACGGCGGCGCTCACGGCGAAGCCGACGACGGCGAAGACGGCCGCGGCCACGAAGCCGAGCGAGAGAGCGCCGCTGATTCCGAGCGCCACCGGGTCGCGCGTGAGCCGATCGGCGATGCCTGCGCGGTCGGCCACCTCCGAGCTCGAGAACGGCGGCGCGCGCAAGAGCCGCGCCACCTCCCGCTCGCGGCCCGGCTTCGTGTCGATCAGCCACGAGCTCGGAGCCGCGACCTCGCCCGTGCCGAGGTAGAGCGCCGCGACGTACGTGCGCAGGTCGACGACGACGCCTCCGATCTCGGGCGGGAGCGTCGGGAAGTCGTGCACGGAGCCGGTCACGGCCAGGCTGGACCCGTCCGGCCCGAGGGCGACGGCCTGGCCGACGTCGCTGCCCGTGTCGTCGAGGAAGCGATCCGTGACGACGGCGCGGACGGCCTCCGGCGGCTCGTTCGCTCCGGGCGTCGCCGTGAACGTCACCTGCAGCGAGCTGCAGAACGGCGGGCAGGCGCCCGCCCGCGCGCCCGTGGCGAAGTCGAGGAGGAAGAGGGCGTCCTCGCCGCCGCGCACGCCCCTGACCTCCGGCGGGACGCTCGCGTGCGGGATCTCGCCGGGTCTGACGGTCCACGCGGCCGCGTGGCCCGCGTCCACCGGCGTCGAGTCGGCGGACAGGCTCTCGACGGCGAGCGTGCCCCCGCGGGTCTGCCCGAACCCTGCGTCGACGCGCAGCTCGACGGCGACGAGCGTGAGCGGATGGGCCGGAGCCGATCCCGCGGAGGCTCCTCCACCGAGCTCGACCTGGAGCCGGCGCGACCTGCCGTCCGCCGTGAGATCGCCCGCACGCAGCCGGTACAGGAGGCCGTCGGCGTCCTGCACGACGAGCCCGAGCGAGTGGAGGTCGCCGACGAGGAAGCGAACCGGGATTCCGGGCGGATCCGTCGGCAGGCGCTGCATCGTCAGCGAGGCCGTGACCGAGATGCGGCGGGCGCCCGCGGGAAGCTCGATTGACGCAAGCTGCGGCCCTGCGGCGGCAAGGGGCCGCATGAGCTCGGCGAGCGGCCGGTCGGTCAGGTCGGGGCGGGGGTGGACGAGAGCGGCCAGGCGGGACGCGTCGACCGCGCGGAGGTTGACCGGCTGCGAGGCCCCGGGGACATCGAGCGGCC
>JBOHAK010000160.1:0-10494 GCA_050697795.1 Gaiellaceae bacterium | reverse complement strand
CGGGAGGGCCGCGCGGCGCCGCGGCGTCTCGTCGCCGAGGGCGGTGACCCGTGCCCGCAGGGAGGCGGGCGCCGCCGCGCCGCCCAGCCGCAGCTCCCGGACGAGACCCTGCACGCGGGCCTCGTACTCCCCTTCGGGCACGGCGCCGCCGAGCAGCTCCTCGAGCCGGTCCGGAGCGATGAGATCAGGCGACGGCATGGGCTTCCATCCTCTCCTCGAGCTTGACAAGCGCCCGGGCGAGCCTCATCGAGCAGGCGGTGCGCCCGACGCCGAGCACGCGCGCGGCTGCGTCCGCGTCCAGGTCGAGCACGATTCGCAGCGCGACGACCTCCCGCTCGGCTGCGGTCAGCGCGCGGAGTGCGGCTTCTAGCTCGGGCGAGAACCCGAGCTCGACCGGCGCCACCTCGTGTCCGCCCGCCGCGAGCGCGTAGCGCTCCTCGCGCCTGCGCCGCCGGCTCTCGGTGCGGAAGTGGTCGAGCGCCACGCTGCGGCCGATCCGGCAGAGCCAGGTCCGCTCGGAGCCGCGACGCGGGTCGAAGCGGCGCCACGACCGCAATGCCTTCTCGAACGTCTCCGCGGTCAGGTCCTCGGCGAGCGAAGGATCGGCGGTGACCATCAGGAGGTAGCGGTGCACTGCATCGAGGTGGTCCGCGGCCGCCTCGCCGAAGCTCCGCCGCAGGGCGGCCCGCCTCGGCAACGTCGGCGCGAGCGCGTTCACGCCTCTCATACGGCGCCGGGCACCGATTCCGTCACGTGGCTGGGAAGATTAGGCCGTGAGCGCCACCTCGACCGCCCCGAGAGGCGCGAGCTCGAAGCGGAGGCTCTCGCCCGCGGCGACGTCCAGCGGCGGGACGACCGAGCCCGTGATGACGACCTCCCCCGCGCGCAGCTCCTCCCCGCACGCGGCCAGCACGTCCGCGACGTGGCGGACGAGCTGGACGAGCGGCCCCGTGAGCGCCTCGGGCTCGGTCGTCGAGGCGCATTCGCGCCCGTCGCGGTAGAGCCGGGGGACGAGGCCGGCGACGGCGGCTCCCGCGCCCGCCTCGCTCCTCCGGCCGAGCACGACGGCCCGGTGGTAGATGTTGGCGGCCAGGATCCGCTCGACGTCGTCCGCCGGGAAGGAGACGTCGGCCAGCTCGATCGCCGGTCCGAGCGCCGCGATCGCCCGGCGCGCTTCCTCGAGCCCCGTTCCACCGGGGACACCGGCGCCGAGGTGGGCTGCGATCTCGGGCTCGGCCACCGCCTTCGTCCAGCCGCCGACCGAGACCGACCCGCCGGAGACGACGCGCGCCTCGCGCAGCAGGAAGCCGACGAGCGGGCCGTCGAGGCCGAGCCGCTCCAGGGAAGCCGGCGAGCCGAAGCCGACCTTCCACCCCAGCGGCGCCGCGCCCGCAGCCAGACGTTCCCGGCGGAGCGCGAGCTGCGCCCGCACCCCGCGGACGACGCGGGGGTCCGCCTAGACCTCCACGCCGTAGGCCTCGGTGAAGGCCTCTTGCGCGTAGGCCAGGGACGCGTAGGCGAAGCCCTTGTCGCCCCAGCCCGTCCCCCAGCTGTTGCGGACGACGAAGGCGCCCGCGCGGTAGCCGACGAGTGCCACGGCGTGCCCGCCGCGGGCCGTCTCCGGCTTGTACTCCTCGAGCTCGCCCGCGTTGTCGGAGGCGAGGTCCCACGTCTCGTCCACGTTCAGGCGCGTGAGGATCGGCCCCTTCGTCGCCAGCCACGTGCGCCAGTTGCTGAGGTTCGTGCCGAGGTTGAAGTAGGCGAGGATCTTCCGCTGCGCCGCGACCGCGTAGAACGTGTTCGCCTGGCGCGGGTAGAGCTTGCCCGAGGCGAAGGGAAGCACGGAGTCCCGTACGACGCCGAACTTGCGGGCCACGTCCAGCGCGGCCTTGAGGCTCGTTCCCTCCGTCTCGATGAAGGCGGTCGGGCGAGTGACGAACTGATCGGTCTCCTTCGAAGCCATCCAGACGAAGCGCGGCGAGAGGAGCTGGCTCGTCAGGAGCCGCCCGGCCTTGACGAAGTGCCAGCGGAGCAGGGAGTCCGCCGTCGCCCAGCCCACGCAGGAGCCCGTCGCTCCCTGGTCGCCGGTCTTCCACCAGTCGGTGCGCAGGTCCTTGGAGGACGGAATCCGCGGGGCCGCGGTGACCAGGTCCGCCTCGGCGGCGACGTCGAACGTCCAGTCCTCCTCGGTCTTCCGCGACGGGCGGACGTTCAGGATCCGCTTGGGCTGCCTGGGACGGGCCTTGCGCCGGCGCTTCGTCGTCGGCCGCTTCGTCGTCTGCCGTGGTCGTGCCATGAGGACCTCCTCCTGCCTGGGAGCGCCGAGTCTAGTAGAGCTTCCGAGCGTGCCGGCCATGCTCGACAACGCCGCGATCGCGGAGCGCCTCGACGCCTTCGCCGCCTTGCTCGACCTCGCCGGCTCCGGCCACTACACGGCGCGGGCCTACCGTCGCGCCGCGGAGACGGTCCGGGAGACCAGGGCACCCGTCGCCGAGCTCGTCCGGGCGGGCCGGGTGCAGGAGCTGCGCGGCATCGGGCCGGGCATCGCCGCGCGGCTCCGCGAGCTGGTCGACACCGGCACGATCGCGGAGCTCGAGGAGCTGGAGCGCGAGGTGCGGCCGGAGCTCGTCGGCCTCGGCCGCCTCCTCGGGATCGGGCCGCAGCGCATGGTCGAGATCGGTCGGACGCTCGGCGTGAGCACGGCGGACGAGCTGCGCCGTGCCGCGCGCGAGGGGAGGCTGCGAGGCGTGCCCGGCATCGGGCCGAAGACGGAGGAGCGTGTGCTGGCGCGGCTGGAGAGCCCCGAGCGGCCGCGAAGGCGCGGCCTGCTCCTGAACCGGGCGAGGGCGCTCCTCGAGGAGATCGCAGGCGCGCTCGGCGGCGAGGTCGCGGGCGACCCGGGCCGGTGGGCGGACTCGTCCTTCGAGCTCGCGGTCGTGGTGGCCGCAGCCCGGCCGCGGATCGTCCTCGACGCGTTCGAGCTCCTGCCGGCGATCGTCGCCGTCGTCGAGCGCGAGCAGCGCCGTGCCCTCGGCGTGACCGTCGAAGGCCTGTCGGTGGAGCTGGTCGCCGCCGAGCCGCGGCGCTTCGGCACGGAGCTCGTGCGCGCGACCGGGACGCGGGCTTACGTCGAGGCGCTCGGGCCGCTGCCGGCCGCCGCCGACGAGGCCGGCGTCTACGCCGCTCTCGGCGTGCCGTGGTGCCCGCCGGAGCTCCGCGAGGAGCCGTTCCGCGGGACGCCGCCGCCGCTGGTCGAGCTGGGAGACGTGCACGGCGACCTCCACTGCCACACGACCTGGTCGGACGGCAAGGCGTCCGTCCTCGAGATGGCGACGGCCGCGCGGGACCTCGGCTACGAGTACATGGCGATCTGCGACCACACCCGGAACGTCCGCGTCGTCCCGGGCCTCGACGCCGACGACCTGCGCCGCCAGGGCGAGGAGATCGCCGCCGCCAACGAGCAGCTCGCGCCGTTCCGCGTCCTGCGCGGGACCGAGGTGGACATCCTCCGCGACGGCGGGCTCGACCTTCCCGACGACGTCCTCGAGGAGCTCGACTGGGTGCAGCTCAGCCTGCACGCGGGCCAGCGCGAGGCGGCAGAGCCCCTCACCCGCAAGGTGACGGAGGCGATGCGCCACCCGGCGGTGACCTGCCTCAGCCACCCCAAGGGCCGGGTCATCAACCACAGGCCGCCGAACGCCCTCGACCTGGAGGCGGTCTTCGAGGTCGCCCTGGAGACCGGCGTGGCGCTCGAGACGAACGGCCTGCCCGACCGGCTCGACCTCTCGGGTCCCGAGGTGCGCCTGGCGATCGAGGCGGGCGTCCCCATCGTCGCCTCGACGGACGCGCACTCCGTCCGCGGCCTGGGGAACATGCGCCTGGCGATCGCGACGGCCCGCCGCGGCTGGGCGACGGCGGCGGACGTCGTCAACACCAGGCCCCTCGAAGGGCTGCCGCTCCGGCGGGCCTGAGAACGCGAGGGAAGATTGCTCCACCTCACCGCGTCGTTCAGGTGAGATGGAAAGTCGCAAAACGCACCAGACCAGCCCGTCGGTCTCGGCCTCGGTTCGCGTCGGCGCATACGCGCTCGAAGTCGGGACCCCGGCCGGCTCGTTCGCCCAGTTCGAGGCGGCGAACGAACAGGAGAATGCCCGGGCCCTCGCGGCGGCCCTCGCGGCCGAGCCCAGTAGGCCGGTCGCGGAAGCCGAGGCCTTCCACGAGAGCGCAGCTGCGGTCACCAAGCGGGTCGAGCAGACGGATGACCTCTTCCGGGCCGCCGCCGAAGGGCGCCTGGACGACCTCGACAGCGTGAGCGGCGAGATCGACCTGCTCCTCGCGGTGCTGAAGCGCCTCGACGGAGCGGGCCGCTTCGAAGAGGAGCTCCGGCTCCTGCGCGCGCTGCACGGGCTCCTCGCCGTCTCCCTCCGCTGGCTGGATCTGATCCGCGCGCTCCGTCGCGGGCTCGCGGCGAGCGAGGCGACCGCCGACCGGTCGGCCGAGGCCTGGATCCGCCACGAGCTCGGGGCGCTCCATCTGGCTGCGGGCGACGCGAAGACGGCCGCCGGGCGATTCGCCGAAGCGCTCCGGCTCAAGGAGCAGCTCGGCGACGTGACCGGTCGCTGCGCCACCCGGCACAACCTCGATTGTGCGGAACGCGATCTCGCGCGGGCATCCGCCCCTCCGGGACGGCCGCGGCGGACTGCGCGCCAGTGGGCGTTCGTGACGGCCTTCCCGCTGGTCGCGCTCGTCCTGGGAGTGGCGGCGGGTCGCTTCCAACCGTCCGGGAACGACGACAGCGGCGCCGGCCCGGCCGAGACGCAGCAGACCACCACGGTCAGCCAGCCCCGTCCGCCCGAGGCGCTCGACGACGACGCGGCCACGGACGAGGACGTGGAGCTTTCGATCCCGACTGCGACCCTGCTCCGAAACGACGAAGACTCGAACGGCGACGACCTCACCGTCACCGCCGTCGAGCGGGTCGAGCGGCGGACTCACGGCCGGGTTGCCCTCCAGGACGACGAGGTCGTCTACACGCCCGCACGGAACTACGCCGGCCTCGCGCGCTTCCGCTACCGCATCTCGGACGGCGAGGGCGGGACCGCCATGGCCACCGTCAGGATCCTCGTGGAGGCGGTCAACGACGCGCCGCGAGCTCGTCCGGACACCCTCAGTCTGAGCGCGATCGCTCCCACCACGGTCGACGTCCTCGCCAACGACCGGGACGTCGACTGGGGCGAGCTCGTCGAACTCGGGGAGACGAACGGTCTGCGCGGCTCCGTCTCGTGCAGCCCAGAGGGCGCGTGCACGTATACGCCCGGCTCTCGGGAGATCGGGCTGGACACGTTCACCTACACCGTCGGCGACGGCAACGGAGGAGAAACGATAGGGCTGGTCACGGTCACCGTCGAGCCATTGCCCGAGGTCTCCATCGGTGACGCCGACGCAGTCACGGAGCCAGGCCAAGCGACCTTCACGCTCACTCTTTCCGCACCGAGCAGCTCGACGGTGGAGGTCGCCTGGGAGACGGGCGAGCACCCCGACGGGGCGTCCGTCGAGGGGAAGGACTTCGGACAGGCGAGCGGCACCGTCATCTTCGAACCGGGCGAGATCGGGAAGACCATCACGGTCGAGATCTACGCGGACGAGAGCAGCGAGGGCGACGAGACGTTCTTCGTCCGGCTCCTCGACGCCGTGGGCGCCGAGCTCGGGAAGGACACCGGGGTCGGCACGATCCAGGACCCCGAGCCCGCCCCGGAGCCGGTGCTCGGCTGAGCACTACGCCCGCGAGCCCGGCCGCGCCAGCGCCGCCGTCGTCGCCTTGAGCGCCTGCGCCGAGATCGTCAACGTCGGATTGACTCCGAGCGAGCCCGGGATCGTGGATCCGTCCACCACGTAGAGGCCCTCGTGGACAGCCGTCCCGTTGGCGCCGCCCCCGTCGTAGACGCGCCCCCACTCGTCGACAGCGCCCTCGAGGCGCGTGGCCCCGACCCCACAACCGCCGAGCGGATGGGTGATCGTGAGCCGCTGCAGCTGGGGCAGGGCCCGCCCGAGGGGCACGTAGCGCCCGCCCATGGCCGTCGCGAACTCCTCGCAGAGCGCCTCCGCTTTCTGGAAGGTCGGCTGGCGCGCGATCGGCGCGTCCCAGCCGAGGCTGAGCTTTCCGTTCCGGAGGCTGAACCTTCCGTTGGCCTCGTCTTGCCCCATCACGTGGAAGAGGAAGATGTTCGCGACCGTCTCTGCCTCCGTCCGGGCGTCTCCAGGGTCCTGCGTGTCCGGAAGGTGGGGAAGGAGCATTCGCAGATCGCGGAGCGACTGCCCGATCCACGTCAGCCGGAGCTTCCCCTGGAACATCCGGCGCCGGACGAACTTGTCGATGAGCCCAATCGAAGTCGCGATCGTGGGAGCGACCATGCTGGGGATGCCGGTGTCCTCGAGCGTGAGGTGCAGGCCGTCGACGGTCGCGCGCACGCCGCATGTGTTGATCGGGCCGACGGCGCTGTTCACCGGTTTGTCCGTGTCGACGATGAACGCCCCGAAGTCTCCGTTCGTGGAGAACCGCTGTCCGACCTGGTCGCTCAGCCGGATGCGACCCTCCTCGCGCGAGCGAAGCAGGAGCTCGACCGTTCCGAGTGTGCCGGCTGCCAGGAACACCATGGGAGCCGTGACGCGCTTCTCCTCGCCGCCGTGGCGATGGTCGCGGAACGTGATCTCGAAGCCTCCGTCGAGACGGGCGATCCGGGTGGCCTCGGCGAGCGGCCACAGGGTGGCGCCAGCATCGCGCACCGACAGCGCGCGCTCGACAAGGCTCCGGTCGAGGGTCTCGCGCGCCCCGGGCAGGCAGCCGAAGATACAGCGTCCCTGGCGCTCGCAGAACGTGTGGTTCTGATCGGCTCCGCTACCGGGGCCGTATTCCAGGATAGAGAGGTCGAGCGGCGACCAGGGAAGCTCCATGCCGAGCTTCTGGGCGACGTCGGCCGCCGCCTCCTTCAGCACGCGGCTACGGTCGAAGTAGAGGTAGTCGTCGGCGCCCAGGTCGGACACGTCGCGCCCTGGAAGCGGGATCTTCGTCACGATCCTGTTCAGCGGGCCGCGCACCTCTTCCATCCAGGCCAGCGCAGCGTCGTACTCAGCGTCGCCGAGCTGGAGCCCTATCCCCGCCAGCGCCTCCGGGTGAGCACGAAGGTTTACGTTCGAGTAGATCATCGATCCGCCGCCGACGGCGCTCGCAGTGACCACTGTGACCTCGTCGAAGCGCGTCAGGTTGTACAGCCCCCTCGGGTTTCGCTTGGTGCGATTCACCGCGAAGAGGTAGAGCAGCCCGTCCTTGTGGTTCGGCCGCGGCCAGTACTGGAACGGCTCTCCCTGCTCCTCGAGCCAGTCGACCATCCGGACGCGGCCAGGCGCGAGGGCCGGTGGCCTACCGAGCTCCTCCGGCGAGACCCACCACGTTCCGCGCTCGAGGATGAGCACGCGCTTCCGTGCGGCGACGAGCTTCGTCGCGGCGATGGTGCCGCCGAACCCGCTTCCCACGACGATCGCGTCGTAGTCCGGTGGGGATCGACTAGCCAATCCGGTCAACGCGCTCCGGATGGCGGTAGCGGTCCTGCGAGCCCGGCGCGGTCGGCGCGCGGCCCACGTCGCAGTAGCTCTCGGCCAGGATGCAGCGCTGGGCGCCCCAGGGGCCCGGGAACGCGTTCCACAGCGCCGCGTCGCCCTCAGCGGTCGTGGGGAGCGGCTTCAGACACCCCCCACACGCGTCGTTGTTGGCCCAGTGGAGACCACCGTCGTGGTCGCCGTCGCCGAGGACGCTCCCGGTCTGGTGGCAGTCGGACTGGCACGGGCGCGCGTATGAGGCGTGGCTGTCGCGTGCGACGAAGACAAGGGGGCCGACGTGGTCCTCCGGCGCGTCGAACCACCGCGGAAGGTCGGACCAGAACTCTTCCAGCTTGCTCCAGCTGAACCTGACGGAATGCCCGTGCTGGGAGTAATGGACCGCCTCGGGGGCGTAGGCGCCGCCGGTGACCTCGAAGCAATCGCCGGACGTCCCGGGCGTGCACTTCGTCAGAACGACGGTTACCCCCTCCCAGTCGGCCGGATGGTCGAAGCAATTCAGCGCCGACGTCCTCAGACCGGGCCCGCAGACGGCGCGCTTGGCGACCGGAGAGGGATTCTGCGCGAAGAACCACCAGTAGTCGACGTAGACCTCCCCGTCTCGAGGAACGACGTGGTAGTAGTAAGCGCTCCCCGCGCCACCCGGAGTATCGTCGACGTCGAGCTGGTCGCCCCGGAGCGTGAGGTAGTCGAACGATGCGTCCACGTCTTCTGGGCGCAGGACCCGTTCGCACTGCTTTCCGCGAAGCGTGTTGCGGCACATCTGCACGTCCCGGCCCTGCATCGCGGCCTCGATGTCGAGCGGGATGAAGCGCTCCACGGTGTCGAAGAAGAGCTGCGGGCGAAAGTGCACGGCGAGAAGATCGGCGCCCGGGAAAGGCGCCGAGCGATCGGCGTCGGGAACCGGCACCGCGTCCGCCGTTCGGGTACCCAGGTACGCGAATGCGAGAGTGGCCGCCAGAGCGGCGAGGAAGCCGGCCCAGGCCACAGGCTTCCGTCCATCGCTCCGCGGCACGGCGTAGGACGCCGCGAGACCGGCGAAGAAGGCGGCTCCTAGCACAACGGCTCCGATCGGCCACTTGACGACGGCGATCGGAAGGGCGACGAGAGCGACTGCAGCAAGAATCGGCGCCTGCCACGGAGGGGGAGGTTGCACGCGGAAGGTCTTCCAGAACCGCTCTGGGAGCCGGTTCGCGCAGATCGCGATTGCGACCGACGCGCCGACTACGGCGAAGAGCAGCTCGCCCCAGAGGCTCTTGAGCGCAAAGGAAACCGCGCCGACGGCGATCACCCCTACCAGCACGAGAATGAGCAGCGCGACGATCGCCAGGGCCCACGACCAGAGGCGGTCCAACACGCGCATCAAACGCGATCGCTCTCGAGCGGGCGTCGAAGCTGCTTCCATGGCCACGAGACTCGCTGTCGCCTGGCCCGAGGGTCATACACCTTTCGCCCACCCAACTCAAGGGCGGCGACTGGCGCCGACGGTCTAATCGTGGCGAGTGGGCGCAGCTGGGATCGAACCAGCGACCTCCCGCGTGTGAAGCGGGCGCTCTCCCGCTGAGCTATGCGCCCCGAGGAGGCCAGTCTAGCGCCGGGCCGTTGCTACCATCGGCCGTGCCCGGTCGCGCTAGGCGGGGAGCTAGCGGTTCCCTGAACCCGCAATCCGCTCCAGCGGGGCCGAACTCCTCTCCGAGGGGGTGGCAATCGAGGTCAGGGCTCGCGCGCGCGAGTGTTGACGGCCAGGTTCCGCGCACCGGGAGCCTGTGAACCGCGTCAGGTCCGGGAGGAAGCAGCGCTAAGCAGTCTCTCCCGGGTGCCGCGGGGCAACCTGGCCCGAGCGAGCGCCGCAGGCACCGCCTCGAGGGCGACCTTCGACGAAAGGTGCGCGACCGGGCATAACACGAGGGAACTCCTGGTTCCCTCGTGGGCTCCCTCCTCTTTTTGGGGAACCCCTGGTTCCCCTTCCCCCCTCCTCGATACGATGGCCGGGGTGACGGCGCTCTACCGCAAATACCGGCCGCAGGACTTCGACGAGGTCGTCGGCCAGGAGGCGGTCGTCCGCACGCTTCGCAACGCGATCGGGCACGACCAGGTGCGGCAGGCGTACCTCTTCGCGGGCCCGCGCGGCACCGGGAAGACGTCGCTGGCGCGCATCCTCGCCAAGGCGCTCAACTGCGAGCATGGCCCGACGGCGACGCCGGACAAGACCTGCAACTCCTGCGTCACGATCGCGAACGGCACGTCGCTCGACGTGGTCGAGATGGACGCTGCGAGCCAGCGCGGGATCGACGACGTGCGCGAGATTCGCGAGCACGTCGTCCTCCAGCCGGTCGAGGGCCGCTTCAAGGTCTACATCCTCGACGAGGCGCACCAGCTCACCGACGCCGCGTTCAACGCGCTCCTGAAGCTGATCGAGGAGCCGCCGCCCCACCTGGTCTTCATCTTCTGCACGACCGACCTCGGGAAGATGATCCCGACCGTCCGCTCGCGCTGCCAGACCTTCCTCTTCGCGCGGCCGCGGCTGGCCGAGCTGACGACCCTCTTGCGGCGCGTCGCCGACGGGGAGGAGATCGAGGCCCCGGACGCCGCGCTCTCCCTCATCTCGCGGAGCGCGCGCGGGAGCTTCCGCGACGCCGTCTCCACCCTCGACCAGCTGGCCGCGGCCACCGACGGCGAGATCACCGTCCAGTCCGTCCTGCAGCTCCTGGGCGCGGTGGACGAGGAGGCGCTCTTCCGCCTCTGCGACCTGATCGTCGACCGGGACACGGCCGGCCTCCTCGCCTTCGTGGAAGAGCTCGCCGACCAGGGCCAGGACCTCGCACGGCTCGTCAACGACCTCCTCGAGCATCTGCGCCACCTGCTGCTTGTGCAGCACATGGG
>JBOHAK010000159.1:0-3260 GCA_050697795.1 Gaiellaceae bacterium | reverse complement strand
GAGCAGGCCGCCGAAGGTGAGCGCGTAGGCGCTCAGCACCCACTGCAGGCCTTGCTCCGAGAAGCCGAGGTCAGCGCCAATCGAGGGCAGCGCCACGAGCACGATCGTGGCGTCGAGGATCACCATGAAGAACGCGGCGCAGAGGAGCGCAAGCGCCCACCAGCGCCGGGGATCGGGCATGTCTCGTGTCGGGGTCTCCTCCATGTCTCCGCCGCTTCCCTGTGGTTGCACTCGGGGTCCTCTCTTCGATGCCGTGTTTGATGAGGCGTCCGTCGCAACGAAAACTGAGCGGCGAATTTCGAGCCGGCGAAACGTCATTACTTGTGATGCGGGTGAAAGGACGAGCCGGTGCGAGGATGCGAGCGTGATTGAGCAGAGCCTCGCTCGTGCGCGCGGCGGCGACGAGGACGCGTTCCGCGAGCTGACCGACCCCTACCGGCGTGAGCTACAGCTGCACATCTACCGGATGGTCGGCTCGGTGCAGGACGCCGAGGACCTGCTCCAGGAGACGCTGCTTGCTGCGTGGCGCGGCCTCGTGCAGTTCCAGGGACGCGCGTCGGTCCGTGCTTGGCTATACCGGATCGCCACCAACCGGTCACTGGACGCCCTGCGTGCGAGCCGGCGCCGCCCGGAAGACATGCGTCGGATGACCGAGGGCCCCGAGCCGACGCGCCAGACCGAGCCGATCTGGCTCGAACCCTTTCCGGACGTCCTGCTCGAGGGCATCCCGGACGAAGCTCCCGGACCGGAGGCGCGCTACGAGATCAAGGAGGCGATCGCGCTGGCCTTCATTGTCGGCCTTCAGCATCTCCCGCCGCAGCAGCGAGCGGTGCTCGTGCTGCGGGATGTTCTCGGGTTCCGCGCCGACGAGGTCGCCGAGATGCTCGAGACCACCGAGGCGTCGGTCAACAGCCTGCTGCGTCGCACCCGTGCGGCGTTCGAGTCGCGCCTTCCGGCCACCGGACGCGAACGAGCGCCGCTCCCGAACTCCAAGCTCGAGCGGGACATCATCGGCCGCTTCGCCGACGCAGTCGAGGCCGGTGACATCGATGGCATGGTTGCCCTGCTGACCGACGATGCATGGCTGACGATGCCGCCCGAGCCGTACGAGTACCAGGGCCGCCGGGCGATCGGCATGTTCCTACGCGGCCGCGAGGTCAGCCGCGGCGGGCTACGGGTGGTGCCAACGCGCGCGAACGGCCAGCCCGCCTTCGCGTGCTATCTGCCGAGTGCGCAAACCGACATCGCGCGGCCGTACGCACTGTTCGTCCTCACCCTTCAGGACGCCCAGATCTCGGCCATAACATGGTTCGCCGACAGCAGCCCTTTCCCGCACTTCGGACTGCCGCGGATGCTGCGATAGAAAGACGGGTTGCCGGCTTGCTGCTTCCGAGCGACCGGCACTGGGGCCTGCCAGCCCGGCGCTCAGAGAGGGGGTCAGTCCCGCACCAGCTGTGGAGGCAGCAACGTCGTGTAGCTGATGCAGCCCGATGACGGCGCCGCCTGAATCAGTCCGCTCGCGCGCGTCCCCGCGATGTGTCACTCCGCGGTCCGCATGTGCCACTTCCGTCCGATCCATCGCAGCAGCAACGGGTACACGATCGCGTACCGAAACGGCTTGATCGCGGCCATGTACGCCTTGCCAAAGCGGCCGTTCGGCTTCACCAGGACGGCCATCTGCGCGTGGTAGCCGTCGCCGGAGTCGTCCGGTACCCAACCCATGTGCAGCACCGAGTGCCCGGTCTTGTTGCAGAACTCGGCTGCCCACTCGTCGTGCGTCTGGTAGAGCGAGCTGAAGATCGGGGGACCGGCCGCGTCGTCTCGCCCCGGGACCGCGCGCACATCCGGTCCCCGGGGCGCTTCGAGCAGATCGGGGGGCAGCCGCTCGCGCAGAGAGCGCACCCGTTCGCCGACGCCGGACCCGGGTTTGTCCCAGCCGAACAGCCGCCCGACCTTCCAGCGGACGGCGAAGAGCGCTCGCATGACAGCCGGGGGCCGCTGGCCGTCCTCAGCGCGGCTGGTGAACACGTGGACCACGCGCGTGAGATCGTCCGGCCCGCCTCGCGTCGGCAGCTCCCACACGTCCTCGAGCTCGAAATCCGCGGTGAGCTCGTGAATCCGCCACGGGCGGGAGGTGTGCGCGCTCTTCGGGAGCCTCACGGTCACGACCGCCAACTGATTCTTCATGGACATAGGAGACCTCTCTCTCCTCGCTCGCTAATGCAACTTGCTGTCGCGTTAGCCGAGCGTAGCATGAACCGGCCGACTTACGGGGCAGCTCGGTCCGAAGCTGGTCCGGCGCCTGGATGGGCCTTCCTCTAGCTCCCGGCGCGTGCACGCTTCCAAGGCGCGGGTCTGCGGACGCGGCGTCCGCTCGCCATGGGCAAGCGCCAGGTCGACGATCTCCCTCGACGCAGGCGGTCGAAGCGGCTGGCGGGTCAGACAACACGTAGGTGTCGGGCCCGATCACGGCCTCCGCTGTAACCCGGTTTGAGCCGCTCGTTATGCGCCTGGGGCGACGATGCGGCGCACCGCCTCCGCAGCCAACAGGCGGCTTCGCACTCGTGGCGAGCCCCACGCTGGCGGACTGGGAAGCGCTCGCGGCCCGGCACGGGCGAACCGGCCCGCTCGGTCGTGACGCCGCGCCGAGCGAAGACCCTACAACCGACGTCGAGGAGAAGCGGTGACGCTCGAGATATGTCACCTCGAGCCAGTACGCCGTCGACGGCGGCTTGACCAAAGAAGTCTTCTTCCGTCGCTGCATGCCTCGGCGATGCACGTGCACTTATCGACCACGAGCTTCAAGGAGCTGACATGAGCAACGTCTCACTCGCCCAGACCCACCGCCCCGCCGCGCGCGTGACATCCGCGCGGGATCGGATTGCAACAGTCCTGATGGCACTGGCCGCGATCGCTGCGTTCGCGTCGTTCGCCGGAGCGATCGGGAGGGTCGCCGACGCCGGCCCGGAGACCGAGATCGTCGAGACCTGGCGAATGCTCGGCTTCCTCGTCTTCGCCGGCATCTTCGCCCTGCTCGCTGTGCGCCCGCGGGCGCTCCCCGGACTGTGGGAGCTATCTATCCTGCACAAGGCCGGAATGGCGATCCTCGCCGCCCTCGCCGCGAGCGGGGACGCGGACACCGCGGCTGCGACCGCCCTCGCCGACGGCCTCCTCAGCGTCGTACTGATCACGGCCTACGTGCTCGCTCGCGGCTATGCGGCGTGGCGCCGGCCACCGACAGCGCCGTCACAGAACTGACC
>JBOHAK010000158.1:0-3228 GCA_050697795.1 Gaiellaceae bacterium | reverse complement strand
CTACCACCTGTAGTGGGCGAAGGCCTTGTTGGCCTGCGCCATCCGGTAGAGGTCGTCCTTGCGCTTGTACGCCCCGCCCTGCTGGTTCACCGCGTCGAGGACCTCGTTGGCGAGCTTCTCGTCCATGTGCTTCTCGCGCCGGTCGCGCGCGTAGCCGACGAGCCAGCGCACGGCGAGCGTGCGCGCGCGGCGCTGCGGCACCTCGACGGGCACCTGGTAGTTCGCGCCGCCGACGCGGCGGGACCGGACTTCGAGCACCGGGGTCACCGTCTTGATCGCCTGTTCGAGGACCTCGACGGGCGGCTTGCCGGTGCGCTCGCCGATCTTGTCGAGCGCGGAGTAGACGATCTGCTCGGCCGTCGACTTCTTGCCGGCCAGCATGACCTTGTTGACTATCTGCGACACGAGCTTCGAGCTGTAGAGAGGATCCGGCTCGAGCTCGCGGACGGGAATCTCTGCGCGGCGCGGCATGGCTACGAGCCTCGCTTCGCGCCGTACTTGGAGCGGCCCTGGCGCCGATCGGCGACGCCGCCCGCGTCGAGGGCCGCGCGGATGACCTTGTAGCGGAAGCCCGGCAGGTCCTTCACGCGCCCGCCGCGGATGAGGACGACGGAGTGCTCCTGGAGGTTGTGGCCCTCGCCCGGGATGTACGCGCCGACCTCCATCTGGTTCGTGAGGCGGATGCGGGCGACCTTCCGAAGCGCCGAGTTCGGCTTCTTCGGCGTGGTCGTGTACACGCGCGTGCACACCCCCCGCTTCTGCGGGGCGCCCCGGAGGGCGGGAGTCTTCGCCTTCGTCGCGGGGGTCTTGCGACCTTTCCGCACGAGCTGGTTCACGGTCGGCACGCTGCTCTCTTCCTTCTCGTTCCTTCGAGGTCTCCGGACGGCTTCGGGCGCAACAAAAGGCCGGCACGGGAAGGCCCATGCCGAACCTCGCGGCATGCTAGCAGCTACGCGCGTGCCTCCGCAAAGGGCGGACGGGACCAGACTTCCAGCCGATTTGTGGCCCACCCGGGGCGAGCGTATTGTCACTGGCCCGCCCGCCGCTCATGCCCCCTTTCGCGGACACCGCCACATGGATCGCCGCCGGCGCGGCCCTGCTCGCGCTAGGCGCCTCAGTCCTCCTGCTCGTCATCGTCCTGCGGCGCGGACGGGCGACTGCCGACGCCGGCCGTCCGGGCGGCGGCGGGCCGGCCTCCGGGCGCAGCGACCCGGCCGACGCGCTCGAGGACGCCCGCGAGGAGAGCCGCCGTGCGCGCCTTCTCGCGGAGATCGCCTCCACCATCGACCTGGACGACGTCCTCCAGCGCACCCTCGCCGCCGCCGTCGACGACGCGGCCGTGGACGCCGCGATGCTCTCCGTGCAGCAGGTGGAGGCCGAGCCGCTCGTGGCGACGGTCGGGATGACCGCGGAAGAGGCCTCCCGCCAGCCGGTCGCGACGGCGCCGCCCGGCGGCGCCCGCGCCGTGCGCATCAGCTACCGCTACGGCCCGGACGACGAGGGCGGGCTCCGCGAGGCCGGGTCGGAGCTCATCCGGGGCGGCGTCGCGGTGCCGGTCCGCGAGCGCGAGGGGAACCCGCTCGGAACGCTCGCCGTCTTCTGGCGGAACGAGAACCGCGGCCCCGAGGAGGGCGAGGTGGCGCGCCTCGAGCAGCTCGCCGCCACCTCCGCGCCCGCGATCCGGAACGCCCAGCGGTTCCGCGAGGCCGGGGAGCTCGCCGACGTGGACCCGCTGACCGGCCTCCACAACCGCCGCTTCTTCCACGAGACGCTCGGGAGGGAATGCGCGCGAGCCCAGCGCTACGACAGGCGCCTGGCACTGGTCGTCCTCGACGTGGACGACTTCAAGGAGACGAACGACCGCGTCGGCGATCTCGCGGGCGACGCCGTACTGGCCGCGGTCGCCGACCGCCTGCGCCGAGCCGTCCGCCGGGCGGACCTCGCCTGCCGCGTGGGGGGCGACGACTTCGCCGTCATCCTCCCGGAGGCGGGCGCGCGCGACGCCGAGCAGCTCTACCGCCGCATCCACTTCGCCGTCGGCTCCGGCTCGGCCGGGCCGGCCAAGCGCGTCCGTGTGTCGGCCGGGATCGCCGAGCTCAGGCCCGAGGACGACCCGGTCTCGCTCTTCCAGCGGGCGGACGACGCCCTCTACCGAGCGAAGCAGGCCGGCAAGGGCCAGGTGCGCGGCGCCGGCGAGTCGGCCTAGCGCTGGCTACGCCCAGAGGCGGGCATCGAGGCGCGCAGCCTCCTGCTCGCGTCGGCGGACGAGCGTGCGCACGTCCTCGAGGAACCGCGCGCAGTCCGACTGCAGCTCGGCCGAGAGGAAGTGCCCCGGCGGGGAGGCCTGGGCCTGCTCGGCGGTCTGCTGACGCTCGTGATCGTCGGGTGCAGCCACGTTCCTCCCCACCTACCTGTGGATCATGTGGATAACCCGTCACGGATGCCCCGCCGCTGGACGCTTGGCCGCTGCCCGTCGGGCCCGCGTGACGTGGGGCCAGTCTACGCCTGCCGCCGCCGGAGGGTGTATCCCCCTTTGAGGGATGCCCGGCAAAGTCCTCGCAAAGAGCGCGAAAAACGGAGGGCGCCATGTGGCGCCCTCCGCCGTCCCGTCTCGGAAGAACCGGGCTAGCTCTCCTCGTCGAGCGGGGAGTCCACCTCGGGGACCTCCTCCGCCTCGAGGGAGCTGCGCCCGTCGCCGCCGTTCGTCTCCGTCTCGCCCCCGAACGTCATGTCCATGAGGCCCAGGGCCTCGCCGTCGGAACCGATCTCCTCGAGGGCGGCGAGGAGCTGCTCCTCGGTCTCGGGCCGCGCGTGGGCGGCCGCGGGGACCTTCTCGCTGGGAGCGATCTCGACGTTCCGGTAGCGCTTGAGCCCCGTCGCGGCCGGGATCAGCTTCCCGATGATGACGTTCTCCTTGAGGCCGAGGAGCCGGTCGATCTTGCCTTCGATGGACGCGTCGGTCAGGACCTTCGTCGTCTCCTGGAAGGAGGCGGCCGAGAGGAACGACTCCGTCGCGAGGGAGGCCTTCGTGATGCCGAGGATGAGCGGCTCGAACGTCGCCTGCTCCTTCTTCTCCTTCTTCACGCGGGCGTTTTCGCGCTCGAGGACGGACTTGTCCACGAGCTGGCCCGGGAGCAGGTCGGTGTCGCCGGCGTTCTCGACCCGCACCTTCTTCAGCATCTGGCGGACGATCAGCTCGATGTGCTTGTCGTGGATGTCGACGCCCTG
>JBOHAK010000157.1:0-6140 GCA_050697795.1 Gaiellaceae bacterium | reverse complement strand
GACACTGACTGCACCGAGGAATAGCTTAGGAGGGTCTGACGAAGCAGTGACGGTGCCGCCGGGCCGCGCTGCTCGCCCCGAGGACAGCGTCCACAGTCACGCCCGTATCTCCTTCGACACGAACGCTCCCTGCTTCCTTGCCTCGAAACGACCATCGCACCCCGGCGACGAGCACCGCTCCGCCACACCCTCCTACACGCGGGCGTCGGCGCCCGCGTAGATCTTCATCGGCAGCCCGGCGAGCGGCTGGCCCCCGTCTGCCGTCACGAGCCAGGTGTCCTGCATGTAGAGGCAGGCCTTCCCGTCGTCCGAGATCGCGTGCGGGTGCATGGAGAAGACCATGTTCTCCGCCAGCTCGGTCTCGACGCCCTCCCCGATCTTCGGGAACTCGATCATCGTCATGCCGATGGAATGACCGGTGACGTGGCCGAGCATGTAGCCCCGATCGACGAATCCCCGGGAGACGGCGCGGTGGACGTCGTGGGCGCTCGCTCCGGGGCGCATCGCCCCGGCGGCCGCCTCCATGTACTCCTCGTAGGCCTCGTGCATGCGCTTCGTCTCGTCGCCGGGCTCGCCGGCCGCGATCGCGCGCGAGACTTCGACCCAATGACCGCCCGGCCCGGCGATCTCGAGCGAGGGCAGGACGAGGTCGCCCTGCTCGATGCGGCGCTCGCGGCTCGCGGTCCTGAACTCGGGGAGCGCCGCGCCCGGCTCCTCGCCGACGAGCACCATGTCCATCGTCAACCGTCCGCAGCCCTGCTCCACGAAGTAGCGCTCGCAGGGCGCGAGCACCTCGGCCTCCGTCTTCCCCACCTCGAACTGCTCGAGGAAGATCCAGAACCCCTCCGTGTTGATGCGGACGCTGTCGCGGACCGACACCAGCTCCTCCTCGCTCTTGACGGCGCGGGCGTGGTCGAACTCGACGTCGAAGGGCACGAGCTCCGGCCCGCCGTCCGCGAGCGCGCGGTAGTCCCGCACCGGCATGACGTAGTCGAGGCCGTAGACGCCGACCCTCTGCCAGCCTCGCTCGCGCGCCCGGTCCCGCATCCACGCCCCCGGGGTGTCGACGAAGACCTGCTCGTCGATCCAGGTCGTGGCGTGCTCGCCCACGTAGCGCGCCTCGCTCGGGAACACGATCGCGGGCTCGCCGTCGAGCGGGAGGACGACGTACGCGTAGCGGTGGACGATGACGAAGCCCGAGAGGTACGTCACCGCGCCCTCGAAGCCCGTGTACTCGCTGCCGGCGACGACGGCGGCGTCGAGCCCGTTCCGCTCCAGCGCCTCGCGCACGTTCCGGTAGCGCCGCTCGACGTCCGCGCTCACTGCCGCCACGATGCCTCCAGTCCCTTGATCAGCGCCGTCACCGCCTCGTTCAGCGGCGTCGCCACCCCGTGCTCGCGCCCGAAGCGGGCGATGCCGCCGTTCAGGTAGTCGATCTCCGTCTGCTGGCGGGCCTCCACGTCCTGGAGCATGCTCGCCTTGTGGTCGTACGCGACTTCGGGGCGGGCGGCGTAGTCGATCAGCTCCTCCGGGTCGGCGTCCAGCTCGATGCCCTGGACGCCGGCGACCGCCTTGCCCTCGTCCACCAGGCCGGTCACGAGCCGCCGCAGCCCCTCGTCCTCGCAGACGCGGCCGTGGGTGAGCCCCGTGAGAGCGCCGATCGGGTTCGTGGCCGCGTTGAAGATCACCTTGCGCCACTGCGGCCCGCGCGCGTCGGCGGCGGCCGCCGTCGGCATCCCGGCCCGCGTGCAGGCGTCGGCGAGGCGCTCGATCTCGTCCATGGGGGCGGGGCTCGGCTCGAACGGCCCGATCGTCGTCTCACCTTTGACGTCCCAGTGCACGTGGCCGGGCTCGACGATCCGCCCCGCGGGGAAGGTCGTCCCCCGGATCACCCGCGAGACGTGCCCGGCGATCGTCTCCTCGTTTCCGATGCCGTTCTGTACGGAGCAGACCGCGCCCGCGCCGAAGGCGTGTGCGGCCGCCGCGAGCGCCGCGCCCGTGTGCATGCTCTTCGTGGCCACGATCCCGAAGTCGCAGGGCGGGAGCTCCGCGGCGTCGGTCGTGGCGCTCAAGCGCCCGACGAGCTCGCCCGCGCCCGAGATGCGCAGGCCGTGCTCGCGCATCGCGCGGACGTGGTCCTCGGCGAGGTCGTAGGCCCAGACCTCGACGTCGTCGAGCTGCGCGAGCGACGCCGCGAAGAGCGACCCGACGGCCCCGCAGCCCACGACGCAGATCCTCACCGCAGCGAGAGCTCGCGGCCCCCGGTGACGCCCCGGGGCCGGAAGAGCAGGATCAGCGCCATCACGGCGCCCAGCGTAACGAGGCGGGTGCCCGTGGGAACCGTGACCTCGGTCACGCCGAGGCTCAGGCCGCGCTCGGCCGTAAGCAGGAGCGAGTTGATCCCACTGACGAGGAGCGCTCCGACCACCGCTCCCCACAGGCTGCGGACGCCGCCGATCACGAGCATGGCCAGGGTGAGGAAGGCGAGGTCGAGGTACACCTGCTGCGTCGTGATGCTGCCGAGCAGGTGGACGAGCAGGCCGCCCGCGAAGCCCGCGAGGGCGCCCGAGAGCGTGAACGCGAGGAGCCGCTGGCGGTAGATGTCGACGCCGGCGCCCTGCGCGGCCGCGGGATCGTCGCTCGACGCGCGCAGGACGCGGCCGAAACGGCTGCGCTGGTAGAGGAAGGCGAGCGCCGCGACGGCGATCACGCCGATCGTCGCCTGCAGGAAGCCGGTCGTCTCCGGGACGAGCGAGAGCGTCCGTGCCCCGGGGCCGATCGCCTCCCAGTTCCGGAGCACGTTGTTCGTGATCACGAGCACGGCGAACGTGGCGATGCCGGCCGAGAGCCCCGAGAGGCGCATGAGCGGGACGCCCACGATGAGCGCGAAGACCCCGCCCACGACCGCCGCGATCAGGAGCGAGAGCGCGTTCCCCACCTCGGCGCTCGCGATGAAGGGGAAGAGGTCAGGGCTGAGCGACAGCTTGAGCGCCTCGGGCACGGTCGTCAGCCCCGCGGCGAACCCGCCGACGGCGACGAAGCTCACGTGCCCGAACGAGACGACGCCCGAGTTCCCGACGAAGACGTAGAGGGCGATCACGATCGTCGCCATGACGAGCGCGAAGCGGAACTGAAACTGCACGGAGCGGGACGTGAACGTGCCGACGACGCCGACGAGCGCCAGGAGGAGGACGGGCGCCACGAGGCCGGACAGCTCGGCGAGGCGCCTCACACGCGCTCCCAGGCGGCGCGCGTGCGTCCGAAGAGTCCGCCGGGACGGATGAGCAGCACGAGGATGACGAGCAGGAAGAGAGCCGAGTCGAGGAAGACGCGGCCGTCGGCCGGGAGGACGTCGCCGAGCACCGCCGCGGCGAAGCCGATGGCGAAGCCCCCGAGGGTCGCGGTCACCAACCGGTCCATGCCGCCCACGACGACGCCGACGAGCGCCGGGATGACGAGCTGGAAGCCGTAGCTCGGCGTCACGAGCGGCCGCTGGACCGTGAGCAGCACGGTCGCGGAGGCGGCGACGACCGCGGCGAGCAGGAACGCGAAGCGGATCACGGTGGAGGCGCGCACGCCGAGGAGCTGCGCCGTCCTCGGGTCCATCGCCGCGGCGCGCATCTGCAGACCGATGTCGGTGCGGGCGAGGATGACGGCGGTCGCCCCGAGGAGGACGGCGCCGACCGCGATCGAGACGAGGGTCACCCAGCGGACGCGCAGGTCTCCGATCGAGACGGCCCGGTTGAGCTCGGAGAGGACGCCTACGTTCTGCCCGCGGGCGCCGAAGGCGAGAAGCGCCACCGCCTGGAGCAGGAAGGAGACGGCGAAGGTGGTGACGAGCATCGTCGTCGGCGTCGTCGTGCGAAGCGGCCGGTAGGCGACCTCCATGGCGAGCGCGAGGGCGATGACCGCGCCGAAGCAGGCCGCCAGACCCACGGCGAGCGGAAGGTCGTTCGTCAGCATGAGCGCGTACGCCCCGGCGGTGATGAGCTCGCCGTGGGCGAAGTTCACCAGGCGCATGACGCCGAACACGAGTCCGATCCCCATGGCGACGAGCGCGTAGACGAGGCCGAGGGCGATCGCGTCGACGAGGGTCTGGAGGACGCTCACGATCGGCTCACGATCCGAAGTAGGCCGAGGTGATCCGCTCGGTGTCGTCGACGTCGGCCGGCGAAAGCGTGAGCCGCAGCTCGCCGTTGGCGAGCACGTGTGTGCGGTCGGCGAACCCGACGGCGAACTGCGCGCGCTGCTCGACGAGGAGGATGGTCACGCCTCTCGCCCGGATCTCGCCGAGCGCGTCGAAGACGCCGTCCACGACCGCCGGGGCGAGCCCGAGCGACGGCTCGTCGAGGAGGAGGAGCTCCGGCTCGGCGACGAGGGCGCGGGCGATCGCGAGCTGCTGCTGCTGGCCGCCGGACAGAACGCCGGCCGCCCGGTGGCGCGCGTCGCGCACGACCGGGAAGAGCCCGGCGACGCGGTCGAGATCCTCGGCCGCTCCCTCGCGGGAGCGGCGGCCGACGAGCCCGAGGCGCAGGTTCTCCTCGACGGTGAGCTCGGGGAAGATGTGCCGGCGCTCGGGGACGAGCGCGACGCCCGAGCGCACGATCGACTCCGTCTTCCGGCGGGCGAGCGAGCGGCCCGCGAGCAGGATCTCGCCGCGATGCGGCGCGACCATGCCCATGATCGCTAGGAGCGTCGACGACTTCCCCGCTCCGTTCGGGCCCACGAGCCCGACGACCTCGCCCCGGCCCACCCGGAAGCTGAGCTTCCGCACGGCGGGAACGCCTCCGTAGTGGAGCTCGAGGTCCCGCACCTCCAGCATGGGCTCAGGCATGGGCGCGCCCGAGGTAGGCGGCCGTCACGTCGATGTTCCGTCGGATCTCCGCCGGCGTCCCCTCGGCGAGCGTGCGCCCCTCGTCGAGGACCTGGACGCGGTCGCAGACGTCGAGGACGAGCCCGACGTTGTGGTCGATCAGGAGCACGCCCGCCTCGTGCTCGTCCCGCACCCTGCGGACGACCTCGGCGAAGCCGGGCACCTCCGCCTCGGAGAGCCCGGCCGCCGGCTCGTCCATGAGGACGAAGCGCGGCCGCGTCGCGAGGGCGCGCGCGACGCCGAGCATGCGCGCCTCCCCGTGGGGGAGTACGGCCGCGGGCGCGCCGGCACGGCCTTCGAGGCCGAGCAGGCCGAGCAGCTCGTCCGCCCGCCGGCGCGCCTCGCCCGGGCCGGCACCGACGCCGAGGGCGGCCACCTCGACGTTCTCGCGCGCGGAGAGGCCTCCGAAGAGGCGCCCGTGCTGGTACGTGCGGGCGAGCCCCTGCCGGGCGCGGCGATGCGGCGGCCAGGAGGTGATCTCCTCGCCGGCCAGGTCCACCCCGCCCTCGTCGGGGAAGTCGAAGCCGGTGACGATGTTGACGAGCGTCGTCTTGCCGGCCCCGTTCGGCCCGATCAGGCCGACGACCTCGTGACGGTGAAGCTCGAGCGTCACGCCGTTCAAAGCGTGCACCCCCTCGAAGGAGCGCGAGACGCCGCCGGCCCGGAGGGTCTCTCCGGGCTGGCGGCGGGCTTCTGGCGCCGCGTCCGTCACACGGCGCTCACTCGATCTCGGCCGGCGAGGAGGCGGCGCGCAGCTCCACGAAGCTGGGCTTCGAGTCCTGCACCTCCATCACGCGGTACTCGCGACCGAACACCGAGTGGAACTCCTCGGAGAAGCTGATCGCCCCGGAGATCGTCTCGAGGCCGTCGAAGCCCTCGAAGGCGTCCGCGAGCTGCTCGCCCTCGGTGCCCCCGGTCTCCTCGATCGCGGCGGCGATCGCGTCGATGGCTGCGGCGCCTGTCACGAAGCCGCCCGTGCCGGGCGCCTGGTCCTCGGCCTCCATGTCGGCGATGAGCTCCTTCACCTCGTCGCTCGGGTCGTCGCCGAAGACCGATGCGTACGTGACGGTGTAGAAGTTGCTCGTGCCCTCCGGCAGCCAGTAGGCCCCGTCGCACGACCAGCCGCAGATCATCGGCGTCTCGTTGCCGAGGCTGCGGAGGCCGCCCACCATCGCGGGCATGTCGTCGAAGGCCGTCGAGGTGGCGATCACGTCCACGTTCGCGTTGTCGAGCGCGCTGACGACGTTCTGGATCGTGCCGTCGCCCT
>JBOHAK010000156.1:0-7072 GCA_050697795.1 Gaiellaceae bacterium | reverse complement strand
GCGCGACGCAGCGCGTCGGCCGCCTCGCGTGCCCGGCTCCGGGCCTCCTTGACGTCGTCGCGCGCCTGCTCGAGCCGCTCCTTGCGCTTCGCGGCGGGCGGCCGTCCCGCGCCGGCGCCCTCGCGCTTGCGCGGCTCGACGCCGGCGAGGAGCTCGAAGCCGCCAGACTCGAGCTCGCGCACGAGGCGTCCGCTGGCGAGGAGCTCGCGCCCCTCGTCGAGGACGGCCGCCGCGCGCAGCGTCTGATCGACCTGGTCGAGCATCGGCTGGCTCGCCTTCTGCCCGCGCTCGGCGAGGAGCGAGTCAGCCGCCTCGGTCAACCGCCGTCGCGCCTCGCTCTCCTCCTCGCGCGCCTCGTCGAAGCTCGAGGCTCCCTCGCCGGCGACGGCGGCTCGCTGTGCCGTTCGCAGCCGCTCGCCCGCCGCGAGCAGGCGGTCGACGTCGCGGCGCTTCTCGCGCGCGAGCTGGTTCACGATCCACGCGGCCGTCGTCGGCTTGGCGAGCGCCTTGACGTCGTCCGCTTCTCCTCGTCGACCCTCGTCCCGCAGGGCCCGTTCGATCCGCCGGCGCTCGGCGACGAACTCGCTCGGCGCGGCGCCGTAGAGGCGGTCGAGCTCCTGGTCGATGTCGAGCGGCACGGCGAACCCTGCTCGACAGCCTAGGACGAGCGTGACGCCCGTGCCCGTTTGAGGTTCGCCGCACGGGAAACGACAAGCCCGAGATGAGCGGCGCGCCGTGGCACGTCTTCGGAACGAGCCAGTGCCCTCGGTGCGGGGCGGACGTTCCCGTGGCCCAGCTTCTCCGCAGCGGCCACCGCTGCGACCCGGCCGAGCTCGAGGCGCGCGAGGCCGCCGAGCTGCAGGCCCGCCTCGCGGCCGTCCACCCCGAGATCGCCGACTTCCTCGACAGCCCGGCCGGGCGGAAGCAGCTCGCGTTCGCACGCTGGTGTCGCGAGCACGGCCGCTGAGGCCCGCCCGGAGCGGGTGCGAGGTCGCTCGCGGTCAGGCTGACTCGTAGGCCCGTCGCAGGCCGTCGATCTCGATCTTGCCCATCTGCAGCATCGCCTGCATGACTCTCTTCGACTTCTCCGGGTCCTCGTCGTTCAGGAGCTCGCCCAGGACGCGGGGGATGATCTGCCACGAGACGCCGAACCTGTCCGTGAGCCAGCCGCACGGCCCCTTCTCTCCTCCCTCGGAGAGCTTCTCCCACAGCTCGTCGACCTCTTCCTGGGTCTCACAGTCGACGAAGAGCGAGATGCCCTGCGCGAAACTGAACGACGGGCCGCCGTTCAGCGCCATGAACTCGTCCCCGGCGAGCTCGAACGTCCCGGTCATCAGCGATCCCTCGGGCCCGGGCCCTTCCGCTCCGTAGCGAGTCGTGCTGAGGATCCTCGAGTTCTCGAAGACCGACGTGTAGAGCTCCATCGCCTCTTCGGCCTGGTCGTCGAAGGTCAGAAACGTCGTGATCTTCTTCTGCATGAACCTCACTCCGTAGGTCGGTTGTCCACCTGTAGACCGGCCGACGTCCTCGAACTCATCGGGCCCGGAGCGAGCCCTCTCACGACACAGCGGAAGCCGATGTGGCCGGATGCTCGTCCATCCAGAAGCCGTCCACGGCGACCCGCGGCAACGGCCGCTCCTCGGGATAGAACTCCTCCGAGCCCATGAGGAACTCCCCGCCCGGTATCCAGGACATGTTCGGAGCGGGCGCCGCTCCCGCAGCGGCGCCGTGCTCCCGGCCCGTTTCCGTCCTCATCGCACGGAATCCTCAAGCTGGCGTCGCGGAACCCTCCGAACCGCTCGTCCTGCCGAGGATGCGCGTCTTCTCCGCCGCGAACTCCGCGTCGGTCAGCTTCCCGCGGTCGTGGAGGTCGGCGAGGACCTTGAGCTCGTCCGCGCTCGACTCCGGGGCGTAGCGGGCGACGAAGTCGCGGCTCGCCTCGTCGAGCGCGACACGCTCCTCCCTCGTCGCCCCCGGCGGCCGCGTGACCAGGTAGACCAGCGTGCCGAGGAACGGGACGAGGATGATGCACGCGACCCAGACCGCCTTCCACCCGCCGCTCATGTCGTCGCGCCGGAAGATGTCGACGAGGGCGAAGCCCCAGATCATCACCAGCGGCAGGAAGATGAGGAAGAGGAAGAAGGTCTCCCAGAACGTCGTAGCGAATGTCACGTTGCCTCCTGTCCCCCCGTTGACGGCCGTTGGGAATCGAGTCTGACACCTTCGCCCGCGCCACGCTCAGGGATAGCGGTGCCGGAAGACGAGGTAGCCGGCGCCCCCGGCGGGGATGGGCAGCCAGAACGAGACGAGCCGGTAGGAGAGCGTCGCCACCGCCGCCCCCGACGCTCCGACCCCCGCCAGGGCGAGCATCCCGGTGAGCCCCGCCTCGACGAAGCCGAGCCCGCCCGGCGTGAGCGGAATCATCCCCAGGAAGGACGCGGCCACGTAGGCGAGCAGGACGAGCGACGGGTTCGGATCGGCGCCCACCGCGCGCAGGCAGGCGAGGAGCGCCAGGTAGTCGAGGACGGCGCGGCCGGTGCAGGCAAGCACCGCGGCCTTCCAGCGCCGCCCGAACGTCCGGCGCACGGCGTCTCGCTCCTTCAGGAAGCGGTCCGAGACCCCGCTGACCGGCCGGCGGCGGCGAACGGTGCGGTTCAGGACCCGCTCGACCGCCCCGCCGGCGAACCTGAGCGGACGGTCCCACAGGAACGAGGTCGCCCCGCCGGCGACCATGAGGACGAAGAGGCCAGCTCCCAGGAGGGCGGCCTGCGTCAGGCCGCGGTCGACGGGCGTCCCGCCGAGGATTGCGGGCAGGCTCAGGAGGGGGAGGGCGAGCACGGTCGCGAAGAGGAGGACCGACGTCGCCCCCAGCCCCGACGCGATCCGCCCGCCGGGGAGCCCTGCCCGGATCAACATGCGGTACTGAAGCGCACCTGCGGTCGCGGCTCCGCCGGGGATGATCCGCCCGACTGCGTTTCCGGCGAGCTGGGAGAGCGAGACGGGGAACCAGCCGCCGGTCTGGAGGGCGATCCGCTGGAGCTGCCAGATCGCGACGAAAGAGGCCGCTTCGACGCCCAGGGCGATCGCGACCCACGCGGGTGAGAGCTCGAGGAGCTCGCGCCAGGACGTGAAGACCTCGAGCAGGCTCGGCAGGAGCAAGTAGAGCGAGACGAGCGAGATGACGAGGAAGAGCCCCTGCCCCGCGAGCCGGCGCCCGCGGCGTCTCCTCCGTCCCTCGGGGCGCCCGCCGGCCACGGCGGTCTAGGACTGCGGTGCGGGAACCGCCGTCCGGCGGCGCTCCTCGAGGATGATTCTCACCGCCGCGACGATCGGGAGCGCCAGGAGGGTGCCGATCACGCCGAAGAGCGCTCCAAAGAAGAGGACTGCCACGAAGGACAGCAGGGGGTGGAGGTCGATAGCCCGCTGGAAGACCTTCGGCGTGATGATCGAGTTCTCGGCCTGCTGGTAGACGATGATCACGACGAGCATGATCAGCCCCTTCCACCAGTCTTCGAAGAGGGCGACGCCGACGACGGGGATCGCGCCGAGGGTGGCGCCGACGTTCGGAATCAGGTCGGTGATGGCGACGAAGAGCGAGAGCGGCGCGGCGAACGGGATGCTGAGGAGCCGCATGGGGACGTACACGGAGATGCCCGCGATGACCGCGATGAGGAACTTGCCGTACCAGTACGCCCTGGTCGCGTCGTAGATGCGCTTCGTCGCCCGCAGGAACCGCTCGCCGCGGCCCGGCTCGAGCCGGGCCGCAATCCCGTGCCGGAGCGAGCGCCCGTACACCATGAAGTAGATCGTCAGGACGAAGATCATGAAGCCCGCGAACGCCCCGCTCGCGAAGGCCCCGATCGCCCCGAGGATCCGCTCCACGCCGTCGAAGAAGTTGGCGACGTCCTCGGCCGACTCCTCCGCCGACTGAACCTGGTCCTCGGCGCCGATCCCCTCGACGACGCTGGAGTCCTCCAGGCGCTGCGCGTACGCCGGGAGCTCGTCGACGAGCTTCTCGGCGCCGTCGACGACGGCCGGGATGATGATGAGCCCCATGACGAAGAAGACGAGGGCGATGACGAGCATCGACAGCGTGATCGCCATCCCGCCGCCGACGCGCGCCTTGTGGCGGAGCGTCTGCGCGAGCGGGTCGATGGAGAAGGCGAGGAAGGCGGCGGCGAGCACCCAGACGATGATCTCGCGCGTCACCCAGGCGACGGCCAGGACCGCGGCGACCAGGAGGACGACGCCGACGACCACGAGCGCATCGTCGGCGAGCCGGCGCCTCCGCTCGCGCGGCTCGGCTGGCAGAGCCTGGCTTACGCTCATCTGCGCCGAGTTCGGTTCGCTCCGCGGTTCTCCTTCGCGCGTCCCGGTTTGTGGTCGCGCGTGACGGTTGTATAGTCGCGCCCGGTGACTCAGCAGGCCGAGCCGTCGGCGCCTCGCACGATCTCGAGGAAGCGAAAGTGGGGGATTCGCGCGCTCGTCGTGCTCGGCTGCGTCCTCCTGCTCGTCTCCGTGATCGCGATCTGGGTCGACCGGCTCCTGCTCGATCCCGAGACGCTGGCCGACACGAGCGAGGAGATGCTCGAGCAGCCCGAGGTGCAAGCCGCGCTCGGCGCCTACATCACCGATCAGCTCTATGCCAACGTCGACGTCCAGGCCGAGCTCGAGGAGGTGCTGCCGCCGAATCTCGAACGGCTGGCCGGCCCCGCAGCCGCAGGACTGCGCGAATACGTGCAGCGGGCGACGACCGAGCTGCTCGGGAGGCCGCGCGTGATCGCCGCCTGGAGGGCGGCCGTCGAGCGGGCGGGGACGCGCTTCGTCGTCCTCGTCGAGGACCGGGGCGAGGCGATTCGGACGACGGGCGGCACGGTCACCCTCGACCTCCGCGCCCTCCTCGAGGGCGCCGCGGAGCGCACGGGGCTGGGCGAGCGCGTGCTCTCGCGGCTCCCGGAGGGGGCGGGGACGGTCGTCGTCGTCGAGTCGGACAAGCTCTCCACGTTGCAGCGGCTCGTCAACGTCCTCCAGATCCTCGCGAGCTGGCTCTGGCTCGTCACCCTCGCGGTTTTCGCGCTCGCGCTCTACCTCGCGCGCGGCGTCCGCCGACGGACGCTCAAGAGCATCGCCTTCGGCTGGGTGCTCGTCGGCATCGCGCTCCTGGTGCTCGTTCGCATCGGCGTTCCGCGCATCGCGGAGTCGCTCGCGTCCGCACCCCTGTACGCCGACGCGGGCCGCGTCGCACTCGTGACGTTCCTGGCCTCCCTGCGGGACGGGGCGCGGACGATCACCGCCGTCGGCCTGTTCGCGCTGCTGGGCGCCTGGCTGGCCGGCCCCGGCCCGCGCGCGGTCGCGCTGCGGCGCTGGAGCGCCCCTGTGATGCGCGAGCGCCCGGAACTCGTCTGGGGCGCGTACGGGCTCCTCGTCCTGCTTCTCCTCGTCTGGGCTCCCACCGGCGCGACGAGGAGGCTGCTCGCGATCGTCGTCTTCGTCGGGCTCGGCGCGCTCGGGCTCGAGCTCCTGCGCCGTCTCGTCGTCCGGGAGCATCCGGACGCGACGCTCGGAGAGGGATGGAGCCTTGCCGGCAGTGCGGGTGCGGTCGTCGGGCGGGTCCGCGGCGGTGGAAGGGGAGCGGCGGTCGAGCCCGAAGCCGACCGCGTTGCGAGCCTCGAGCGTCTCAACGTCCTTCACGCGGGCGGTGCCCTCACCGACGAGGAGTTCGCGGCCGAGAAGGCGCGGATCCTCGGGACGACGTCACCAACCTGAACAGAAAGGAGCCGGTGACTCCATGACCGACCCACGTAGCCAGGCGACGCGCATTCAGAGGGACACCGGAGGGATCGGCACGGGCGCTCGGACCGGTTGGGCCGCCTTCGCCGGCATCGTCCTCCTCATGGTCGGGGCCTTCAACGCCATCTTCGGCCTGACCGCGATCTTCGAGGACGAGACCCTCACGGCCACCGGCGGCCGGGTGATCGTCTGGGACCTCACCGCCTGGGGCTGGATCCATCTCGGCTTCGGGCTCCTGCAGATCTTCGCCGGCCTCGGTCTCTTCGCCGGGCGCGAGTGGGCGCGCTGGGCGGCGATCGTCTTCGCGACAGTGAACGCGATCGCCCAGGTCGCGTTCATCACGGTCTTTCCGCTGTGGACGCTCCTCGTGATCACGCTCGACATCATCGTCATCTACCAGCTGACTTCCCGCTGGGAGCCCGACGAGCTCGTGTAACGAGAGCTCGTCGGAGGAAGGGCAACCACGGCGCCGGCGCGAATAGTGCGCCGTGACTCCTCCTGCCCTCCGCGCCGTCGAGCGGCTACAGGACCGGCCGATGACCGCGCGGCGGGCCGGCCGGGCGATCGCCATCATGACGGTCGTCGTAACCCTCTTGAGCGGCGTCTTGATGTGGCTCATCGACCGGGACGAGTTTCCGAACGTGTGGCTCGGCATGTGGTGGGCGGTCCAGACGGTGACGACGGTGGGCTACGGCGACATCACGCCGTCGCATGTCGGCGGACGCGTGATCGCGGCGCTCGTCATGGTCAGCGGCATCGGCTTTCTCACCGTCGTGACGGCCACCATCACGGCCGTCTTCATCGAGAGCGCCAGGCGCCAGATCGGGGAGAGGTCCGAGGCGCCGATGCAGGAACGTCTGGACGAGATCGCCGGCCGCCTCGAGCGGATCGAGCGCACGCTCGAGGAGCGCACGTAGCCCCGTCGTAGGATTCGAGCCGCCATCGAACCCTCTCGACCCGCGCTTCGCGAACGTCTCGCGTCGGCCACCGCCCGCGGGCCCGACGTCGTCCGCTGGGTGCGGACACGCGTCCCCGGAGCCGACGCCGGTCTCGATGCCGCGGAGCGCGAGCTGCGGTCGGGCGGCGGGCTCATCGCGGGCGGCGTGGCCTATCGGCTCTTCCTCTGGCTCGTTCCGTTCGGGCTAGTCTTCGCGGCGTTGCTCGGCTTCTGGCTCGAGCTCGACCCGGACAGCGCCGAGCGTTCGGCGAGGGAGTTCGGGATCGGGGCGACGGCGGTCGCCGAGGCCGCCAAGGCCGTCGACGCCCGCACCGAGAACAGGGC
>JBOHAK010000155.1:0-8375 GCA_050697795.1 Gaiellaceae bacterium | reverse complement strand
CTCCTCAACCGGCCCGAGGCCCTGAACGCGCTGAACGACGAGGTCATGGGCGCGCTCGTGCACGCGCTCGGCGAGCTCGACGCCGACGACGCCATCCACTGCATCGTGCTGGGCGGCTCCGAGCGCGCCTTCGCGGCCGGCGCGGACATCGGCCAGATGGCGGAGGCGAGCGCGATGGAGATGTACGAGGCCCGCCGGATCGACCGCTGGGACGCGATCCGCAAGGTGGGGACGCCACTCGTGGCGGCGGTGTCCGGGTTCTGCCTGGGCGGCGGCTGCGAGCTCGCGATGGCTTGCGACCTGATCGTCGCCTCCGAGACTGCGCAATTCGGGCAGCCGGAGACGGGCCTCGGGATCATCCCGGGCGCGGGCGGCACGCAGCGGCTCACGCGCGCGGTGGGGAAGGCCAAGGCGATGGACGTCATCCTCTCCGGCCGCTTCCTGACCGCCGAGGAAGCCGAGCGGGCGGGGCTCGTCGCCCGCGTCGTCGCGAAGGAGGCCTGGCTCGAGGAGGCGAAGGCGGTCGCGCACGCGATCGCCTCCAAGGGCCCGATCGCCCAGCGGCTGGCGAAGGAGTCCGTCAACCGCGCGTTCGAGTCGACGCTCGAGACGGGCCTCGACTTCGAGCGCAAGCTGCTCTACCTGGCGTTCGCCTCGGAGGACGCGCGCGAGGGCCTGACCGCGTTCACGGAGAAGCGGAAGCCGGAGTTCGAGGGCCGCTAGACCTCGAGCTCGACGGGGACGAGCTCGACCGTGAGGCGGACGCCGTCGCGGACCACCGTCGCCGGAACGCGCGAGCCGATCAGCTCGCCGGCCATGAGGCGCTGGAGGTCGTCCACGCCCTCCACCGGCCTGTCCTCGACAGCGACGATCATGTCCTCGGGCCGCAATCCCGCGAGGGCGGCCGGGCTTCCCTCCACGACCTCCACGACCTCGACACAGGCGGTGCGCCCGAGCTCGCGGGCAAGCCTGGGCGGCAGCGGCCGGGAGCCGCCGGCGATGCCGATGTAGGCGCGCGTGAAGCGGCCCTCGCGCATGAGCGCCGCGAGGATCTTCCGGGTCGTGTCGTTGATGGGCACGGCGAGGCCGAGCCCGACGCCCGCCACCGCCGTGTTGATCCCGACGACGCAGCCGCGGCCGTCGGCGAGTGCGCCGCCCGAGTTGCCCGGGTTGAGCGCGGCGTCAGTCTGAATGACGTTCTCGACGATCCGTCCGGCGGCGCGCGAGCGCACGGGCAGCGAGCGGCCGAGCGCCGAGACGACCCCCGCCGTCACCGAGCCGGCGAAGCCGTGCGGGTTTCCGATCGCGACGACGAGCTGGCCGACGCGCAGGCGCTCCGCGTCTCCGAGCTCCGCGGGGACGAGGTCGGCCGCGTCGGAGCGCAGGACGGCGAGGTCGGAGAGCGGGTCGGCGCCGACCACCTCGGCCGAGACCTCCCGCCCGTCGACGAAGGTCGCCTCGACCTTCCGGTCTGTCCCCGCGACGACGTGGGCGGAGGTCAGCATGAAGCCGTCGGGCGTGACGACGACGCCGCTGCCGCCGCCGGTCGCCATTCGGCCTCCGCGCACGCGGCGCGAGACGCGCAGGTTCGCCACCGACGGCGAGAGCCGCTCGGCGACCGTGACGACGGCGCGCGAGTAGGCGTCGAGCGCCTCCTCGTCCGACACCGGCCCGGCCTCCGCCCCGGGCTGCTTCGGCCCGAGGAGCGCGTCGATGAACGTAAGATCCGCCACGCTTCCACGCTAGCTGACGCAAGGATCTCTACGAAGGAGCGCGATGGCCGAGGTCGAGACGACACGCGACGGGGCGGTGCTCACGATCACGCTCAACCGGCCGGACAAGCTGAACGCCTTCGACGCTGCCACCCACCAGGCGTTCAAGGCGGCGCTCGAGGAGGCGGCGGACGCCGAGGTGCGCGCCGTCGTCCTCACCGGCGCCGGGCGCGGCTTCTGCGTGGGGCAGGACCTCGGCGAGCTGCAGGAGGGCGACCGGGACATCGCCGGGCGCCTGCGCGCACGGTGGAACCGGCACGTACTCGGGCTGCGCGGGCTCGAGAAGCCCGTGCTGGCCGCGGTGAACGGGGCCGCCGCCGGGGCCGGGCTCTCGCTCGCCTGCGCATGCGACCTGCGCGTAGCGGCCGACTCGGCCGCCTTCGTCCCCGCCTTCGTCAACGTCGGGCTCGTCCCGGACACGGGCGGCTCCTGGCTCGTGCCGCGCCTGCTCGGCTACGCGCGCGCCTTCGAGTGGATGTGCTCGGGCCGGAAGATCGGCGCGGAGGAGGCGCTTGCCTGGGGCCTCGTCTCCGAGGTGGTCGAGGGCGACGGCCTCCTCGCCCGCACGCAGGAGCGGGCGGCCGAGCTGGCCGCGCTCCCTACGAAAGCGATCGCGATGACGAAGCGGCTATTCGAGCGCGCGGCCGGCTCGTCGCTCGCCGACCAGCTCGAGCTCGAGGCCCAGCTTCAGGTCGCCGCGACCCGCACCGAGGACTTCGCCGAGGGCGTGGCCGCCTTCCTCGAGAAGCGGGACCCTCGCTTCAGCGGCCGCTAGACGTGGCGCAGTCGTCGAGGCCGAGCTCCTCGGCGATCTCGTCGGCCCGCGCTTCGCTCTGCTCCAGCCGGGCGAGCGCCTCGGAGACGAGCTCCTGGTTGGCGGCGGCTCCCGCTTCCTGCAGGTCGCGGGTCGCGTCCAGCGACTCGCGCTTGAGCGCCAGCCACTCGTCGTAGCGCTCGCCCAGATCGCCCGGCGGCTCCAGCCCGTCGAGCTCGTTGACACCGGTCTCGAGCAGGTCGCCGATGTCGGCTGCGATCGCGGCCCATTCGTCGAGCGCCTCCTGCGGCGGCGGGATCGTGGCGATCTTCTCCTCGTAGTCCGTGCAGACGGCGTTTGCCTCCGCCCGGAACGCGTCGGGGTCGCCGTCGCCGCCCTCGTCTCCGCCGCAGCCGGCCAGGACGAGGCAGGTGCCCACCGCTGCGAGCGCGCTCCTCATTCGCGAGCGCGGGAGTCTACCGGCGGCTACCGCGTCGTCGCGTCAGTCGTGTGGGAGGCCCGCCGCGTGCCCGGCGGGCCTCCCGGCTACGCCGGCTGCTCAGCCGACGCAGAGCTCGAGCAGGAGCGTCTCGTCGTTCGGAGGCTTCACGACCAGGCGGTCGATGCCGGCGGCCGAGAACGTCAGCGTCTCGGGCGTTCCGCCGGCGGCGGTCATGGTCTGCGCCCCCACGGGAATCCCCGCGGCGTAAGCCTCGACGGTGGCCGGCGAGGCGAAGTGGACCAGGGTGAGCCGGGCCGACGAGACCGGTCCGGCCAGGCCCACCTCGAGGCCGAAGACGCAGTTGAGTCCGGTGTGCCCGCCGTCGGTCCTCACCTCGGTCGCGGGGACGACCGCGCCGGTGTGGTCCCGCGCCAGGTACGTGGCGCCCGCGACCGTCCAGGGATTCGGGTACGAGCCGACGGCGACGGTGCGGAAGTCCGTGCAGTGCTCCTCCTTGCAGGGACAGACGAGCATGCCTTCGAGCGTGCCGCGCACCGCGCCGCTCCCGCCCTCCCGCGACGGGTCGAAACGGAGGCGGTAGACGCCGATCACCTGGCAGCCGACGAGCTCGTGCGTCCGCGCCTTCCTGACCGTTCCGCAGAAGCGGCCTTCCATGTACCCGTGCGCGTCGCACTCTTGGCAGTCGTCGAAGGCCGGCTTCCGGTGCGTCCCGGCGTTCGTGATGCCGGAGACCCTGCCGGTCACCAGGATGGTGCGGCCGCGCCAGCGGAAGCTGCCGGCGTGGACGCCGCGGCGGTTGCCGTCACCGCGCGCGAAGGCGTGCGTCAGGTCGCGCACGGAGAACACCCCGTCCAGCAGCCGGCCGGGGCGCGAGTCGCACGGCCGGTGGCCCTGCACTTCGAGCTCGAGCAGGTGGACGGTCTTGAGCGTCCGGCACTTCGGGTTGGCGCACTCCTCCCGCTCGCTCTCGAGGAGCCTGAGGTCGCCTGCGAGATCCTTCGAGATCTCGGACAGGCAGATCTCGCGGTCGAGGAGCAGCTCCGGTGCGTCCGGACAGTAGGAGGTCAGCGGTCCCATGTGGATCACCCCTTGCGTTGTCGTGAACCGCGCTGATTGCACGACGGCACGCGGGGGACGGATCTTCCGACCGCTGCCGGTGGGTGAGGTGGAGGACGCCCGAGGGCGGACTACTCGCCGCTACCGCAGTCCTGGAAGCCCATCTCCTCGGCGAGACGGTCAGCTTCCTCGCCTTCGCCCGCGTCCTGGAAGACCTCCTGGATGCGCTGCTCGTCCCCGGAGGCGGCCGCCTCCTCGAGCTCGTCGAACCGGTCGATCGCGGATCTCGTCTCCTCGATCCACTGGTCGTACTCGTCCCGGAGCTCCTCGGGCGGCTCCAGGGCGTCCAGCTCGTCCGTGCCCTCCTCCACGATCGGCCTGATCTCCTGGACGTACCGCTCGATGTCGTCGAGGCTCTCGGGCTCGTCGATCTCCTCGATCTGCCGGTCGAAGTCGGCGCAGGTCGCGTCCGCCTCCTCGATCAGCTCCTCGCGGGTCAGGCGGTCGTCGCCCCCGCCGCACCCGGCCGCGGCGAGGCCCATCGCTCCTGTCAGGAACGCGAGGAAGACGAAGACGTGCGGCTGCCTGCTCATCGGACCTCCCGGTCGGAGTTGATTCGACCCAGGCTGTTCCCGCGGAGCCGGTTCTTACTCCCCTTGCACATACATCGCTTATCTGCTATATCGCAAACATGAGATATAGAGGCACGGCCGCGGTGGTCGCCTACCTGGCGCTCGCGGCGGCCTGGGTCTACCTCTTTCTCGACAGCGGCTTCCTCGAGGGCCACGACCTGTGGTGGCTCGTCACTGCCGGGTTCGCGCTGGCGCACGTCGCGGTCGGCTTCCTGGTGGGCCGCTGGCCTGTGGTGCTCCTGCCGCTCGTCCTCGTTCCGCTGGCGATCCCGGCTGGCTACCCGCAATCGATGTGGGAGCCGCCCCCGGTCTGGTGGACGCAGGCGATGCTCGTCCAGTTCGAGGTGGCCCTGGTCGCGCTCGGGGTCGGAGCGCGGACGCTCGCGGACCGATTCGGTCCGGCGCGTTCGGCTCAGATTGGCTAGATCGTCTTGAACTGCTCGAACGGCTGGCGGCAGCTCGCGCACCAGCGGATCGAGCGGCACGGGGTCGGGCCGAAGATGTTCTCCAGGCGCGTGTCCGTGGAGCCGCAGTACGGGCACCGGAAGGCGTGGCTCTCGAGCTGGACGAGCGTCGGGCCCGCGGCCTCGCGGGGGGCCGGCGGGGCGAACCCGGACTCGCGGAGCTTCTCGCGGCCCGCGGGCGTGATCCGGTCGGTCGACCACGAGTCGTCGAGGACGACGTCGATCTGCGGCACGCCCCCCAAGGCCCGCACGGCCTCCTCCATCCGGTCGCGCATGACGTCGACCGCAGGGCAGCCGAGGAAGGTCGGCGTGAACTCGACGCGCACGCGCCGGTCGTCCACCTCGACGTCCCGGACGACGCCCAGGTCGACGAGCGAGATCACCGGGATCTCCGGGTCGGGCACCTCGGCGAGCGCCTCCCACACGCGCTCGGTCGTCACCATGTCGCACCCGGCACCGAGCGGCGCACCATCGTCATCTCCTCCCAGAGCGGCGCGAGCTCGTCGGTGTGCTCGTCCCGCCCGACCGGCTCGACGGGCTCGCGGCCCACGAGCTCGCACAGGCGGTCGCGCTGCTCGCCGTCCAGGAGCCCGAGGGTGGCCGGCCAGAGCTCTTCCACGGCCGCCTCGAAGCGCTCCCGCTCGGCGGAGGCCCGCAGGCGGTCGGCCCACATCTGCGCGTGCATGCGGTGGTAGGCCTCCTCGCGGTCCATCTTCGCGGCGAGCCCGGCGAGCTCGGGCCAGTCCGACTCCATGAGCGCCGCGACCCGCACTGTGTCCGCCGTCTCGTAGAGCCAATGCCGCGCCACCGTCTTCGCCCAGTCGTGCACGAGCCGGAGCTCGACGAGCGGCGCGCAGCGGTACTCCGCAGGCGAGCGGTCGAAGGCGAGCCCGTCGGCGTCCGTCCCGAGCTCGCCGGCCGCCAGCTCGTACAGCGCCCGTGCGTGCCCGATCTCGCCCTGGGCGATCGAGGAGAAGGCGACGTCCTCCTCGAGGAAGGGCGCGATGCCGGTCCATTCGGAGTCGCGCCAGCCGAGGACGAGCTCGTCGTCTGCCATTTCGAGAATCCGCTGCGCGGATTCCCGAAAGAAACCGCTCTCAGCTTGGCTGGTGGATGTCGGAGACTCGTCGCTCATGGTGTCTCCGTAGTCGAGGTAGGCGCGGCAGGGAATTCCTCCGCGGAAAGTGCGGCAGCACTTTTCGCGGATACACGTTCACGGGCCTCCTTGAGCTTGACCTTCAGCGAGTAGCCGTCCACCCGCCGGTAGTCGCGGTCGAACACCTCCGCGACGTAAGGCTCCTGCACCTCTCTCACCTCGTCCCGCGGGACGATCCAGAGCGCGATCGACTCGGCTCGGCGGCCATAGAGCTCGATGGCGTAGGCCTCGGCGAACTCCCGGTTCGGCGCCTCGATCGAGCCGCCGTGCTGGAACGGCTGGCCCTCGCGCTCCTGGCGGAAGACCTCCCAGATCATGCGGCGTCGGCGAGGATGGCGCGGCGCACCCAGGCCGTCTCCTCGCGCGACGTGCGCCGAAGCTCGAGGCGTCGCTCCGTCGCGGGGCCGTGCCCGGTGACGACGTGCTTGAGCTCGTCCCAGTCGGGCTCCGTGTAGTGCCAGACGCCGGTCTCCTCGTCCTTGCCGAGCGCCGCATCCGGAACGGTGAGGCCCAGCTCCCAGATCTGCGGGACGTAGCCCTCGAGGAACTGCTGCCGCGCCTCCTCGTTGGCCTGACTCTTGATGCGCCACTGGTACATGGGGTCGTCGGCGGCCGGGATCGGATTCCCGTGAAACTGCATGAGCGGCCCCCACCAGCGGTCGACCGCTTCCTGGACGAGCTCGCGCTGCTCGTCGGTGCCGGTCATCATCGCGAGCACGACGTCGCGGCCGTGGAGGATGTGGAACGACTCCTCCCAGCAGATCTTCTTCATGATGCGCGCGTACGGCGCGTAGGAGCACTTGAGGAGCGCCTTCTGGGAGATGATCGCGGCCGCGTCGACGAGCCACGCGATCACGCCGACGTCGCCCCAGGTCTTCGTCGGGTAGTGGAAGACGTTGTGGAACTTCGTCTTGCCGGCGGTGAGGTCGTCGAGGCAGGCCTCGCGCGGCTTCCCGAGGTCCTCGACGACTCGATAGATGAGCTGGGCATGTCCGACCTCGTCCTGCACCTTGGCCGTGAGCGCCAGCTTCCGCTGCAGCGTCGGCGCGCGCAGGATCCACTCGCGCTCGGGCAGGACGCCCATGAGCTCGGAGTTCCCGTGCATCTCGATGAACTTGACGAGCGCCTTGCGGTAGGCCTCCGGCATCGGGTCTCCGGCCTCGACCTGGCCGCCCCCTTGCACGTGGGCGCGCAGCTCCTCCTCGTTCAATCGCTCGAGCACGACGGCACCTCCCAACCGAACGATCGTTAGGATGACAACCTACCATGAGTCGCCGCGAGGATCTTGCCCGCGAGGCCGCTCGTCTCTTCGCGGAGAAGGGCTACCACGGCACCTCGATCGGGGCGCTCGCCGAGGCGATCGGCGTCCAGAAGGCATCGCTCTACGCCCACATCGCCGGCAAGCAGGACCTCCTCTTCGAGACGATGCGCGAGGGGGCCGACGCCTTCCATGCCGCCCTCGACGCGATCCCCGAGGAGCTGCCGGCCGCCGAGAAGATCCGCCTCGCGCTGCGCGGCCACCTGCGGGTCGTCGCGGAGCAGCTCGAGCTCGCCACCGTCTTCGTCCAGGAGTGGAAGTACCTCGAGGCTGAGCGGCGCGAGCAGATCCTCGCCGAGCGCCGCCGCTACGAGGAGCGCGTCCGGGCGCTGTTCCGCGAGGGGCGCGAGCACGGCGACCTGCGCTCCGACCTCGACGAGGGCGTCGCCGCGCTCCTCTTCCTCTCGGCGGCGAACTGGGCCTTCACGTGGCTCAAGGAGGGCGCCGACACGGACGTGCTCGCCGACGCCTTCTACGCCCTTCTCGTGGACGGGATGCGCGGCTACTCGACACCCGCCTGACGCGGCCCCCTCTCCTCTGCGCGCGTCTACAGTGGCCCCGTGCCCAGCGCGGCGCTGATCGTCAACCCGAACGCGACGCGGGTCACGCCCGAGCTCGCCGTGGCGGTCGAGCGGGAGCTGGCGGCGTCCGGCCACGCCGTCGAGACGTTCCTCACCGAGGGGCCGCGCCATGCCGCGGACCTCGCCGCCGAAGCGGCCGCCGACTTCGAGCGGATCTACGTCTTCGGCGGCGACGGCGC
>JBOHAK010000154.1:0-20474 GCA_050697795.1 Gaiellaceae bacterium | reverse complement strand
GGGTGTCGATGCGAAGACGACCTTGAGCCCTGGCACATGGACGAACCACGCCTCGAGCTGCTGTGCGTGCTGGGCGCCGGGAGACCACCCCGCTCCACCCTGCGTGCGGATCGTGAGCGGCACCTTCACCTGGCCTCCGGACATCGTCCGGTGCTTCGCAGCCTGGTTCACGAGCTGCTCCATGGAGATCGTGAGGAAGTCCTCGTACATGATCTCGACGATCGGCCGCATGCCCTGGATTGCCGCGCCGATGCCACTGCCGACGATCGCCATCTCGGAGATTGGAGTGTTCCGAACCCGCTTGGGCCCGAACTCCTCGAGCAGGCCCTGGGTCACAGCCATCGACCCGCCCATCTCGGCGATGTCCTCTCCCATGATGAAGACGCTCTCGTCTTCGCGAAGCGCTTGCGAGAGCGCGTCGCGAACTGCCTCGCGGTAGGTGATTTCAGGCATCCTGACGCCCCTGACCGCGACGGCTCCCGCCCGGCGTAGCCGGGCTCCGCCGGCCGCTGATGCCGCTCGCGGCAGGATCCTTCGCGCTCGGCGCTAGGCCGTACCCGATGTACTGTCCGTCGCGCCTCGCGCTCGGCTCCTTTGCGAGCGACATCCCAGGAACGTCAGGCATAGACGTACTTGAGGGCGTCTTCGGGCTTCGGGTCGGTGCCTGCCTTGGCGAACTCCACCGAGGCTTCGACCTCCGCCACAACCTCGGCATCGAGGGACGCGAACTCGTCGTCCGAAAGCTCGAGCCGGGCGCCAAGGAGGCGGAGGGGATCCTTCGTCTCGCGCTCCCTCTTGAGCGCTTCGCGGTCTCGATAGACCTGCGGATCGCCCACGTAGTGGCCGGTCAGCCGGTACGTCCGAAGGTGGAGGAGCACCGGCCCCTTCCCGGCGAGCGCGTAGTCACGAGCAGCGAGCGCGGCGAGGTGGACGGCTTCGACGTCCTGCCCGTCCACATGGAACGTGCCCATCCCGTACGCCGCGGCGCGCTGCGTCAGGTCCTGGGTCGGCTGATGCCGTGACTGCGGCGTCGATTCCGACCAACGGTTGTTCTCGCACACGAACACCACAGGGACCTGCCAGAGCTGAGCAAGGTTCATCGACTCGTGGAAGGTGCCGATGTTGGTCGCCCCGTCGCCGAAGAAGGCGACCGCGACGCGCGGCTCGTGTCGCATCTGGAAGGCGAGGGCGGCGCCAACAGTCGCCGGCAGCCCGCCGCCGACGACGGCGTTCGCGCCCATGTTGCCTCGCTCGACGTCGTACAGGTGCATGGAGCCGCCATAGCCGCGCGAGCAGCCCTCCACCTTGCCGTACAGCTCCGCCATCACCTCGTTCGGCGGCGTCCCGTTCGCGAGCACGTGCCCGTGCGCACGGTGCGTCGAGGCGATCACGTCGCCCTCTCCGAGCGCGCGGCAGACCCCGACCGCGACGGCCTCCTGGCCGATGCAGACATGCAGGAAGCCGGCAAGATCGCCGGCGCGGAAGCGCTCCACGACCTTCTCCTCGAAGCGGCGGATCAGGAGCATCTCACCGAGGAACGCGACGAGCTTCTCTCGCGGCAAAGGCTCCTGCGCGCTCATTGTTCCATGCCCACGAGGTTCACAAGGTCGACGAGGCGGCAGCTGTAGCCCCACTCGTTGTCGTACCAGCCGAAGACCTTCATAAGTCGGTCGTCGACCATCGTAAGCTGACTGTCGAAGATGCACGAGTAAGGAGAGCGGACGATGTCACTCGAGACGAGCGGCTCGTCGGCGTAACGAAGGATCCCGTCGAGCGGGCCCTGCTCGGCGGCCTCGCGGAAGAGCGCGTTCACCTCATCGCGGCCTGCGCGACTAGAAACCTCGACGACCAGATCGACGATCGAACCGACCGGGACCGGCGCCCTGATCGCGATAGCGCCGATCCTGCCTTCAAGCTGCGGCAACACGGTTCCGAGCGCTCGCGTGGCGCCGGTCGTGGTCGGGATCAGGTTGATCGCCGCGGCGCGCGCGCGGCGCAGATCCTTGTGCGGCGCGTCGAGGACGGGCTGCGACGCCGTGTAGGCGTGCACGGTCGTCATGAAGCCGCGTTCGATCGTGAACGCGTCGTCGAGCACCTTCGCCAGCGGCGTGACGCAGTTCGTGGTGCAGGATGCGTTCGAGATGACCCGATGGCGCTTCGGGTCGTACGCATCGTCGTTCACGCCCAGGACGAGCATCACGTCTGCGTCGTTGGCCACGGCCGAGATCACGACCGTGTGGGCGCCGGCGTCGAGATGCGCCTGCGCCTTCTCGCGTTTCTCGAAGCGTCCGGTCGACTCGACGACCACGTCGACGCCGAGCTCTCGCCAGGGAAGCTTCTCGGGTTCGGGAATCGAGAACGCCTGCAGCTGGTGCTGTCCGACGGTGATCATCTCCGAGTCGGCGTCGACTTCGACCTCGTCAGGGAGCCGGCCGAGGAGCGAGTCGAACTCGAGCAGGTGCGCCATCGTTTTCGGGTCGCCGAGGTCGTTGATCGCGACCACCTCGAAGCCGGGCTCGCGCTCCAGATAGGCGCGAAGGAAGTTCCTGCCGATTCGGCCGAAGCCGTTGATCGCGACGCGTGTCATTACCGCCTCCCCTTCTCGTGCTTGCGATGGGCGACTTCCTGAGTGGCCGACGCCTTGGCTTCGCCCGTCGCCCAGCGCCACAGAAAGAACGCTGAGGCGACGAGCAACGCCGGCGGAAGCGCGAGGAACGGCAGTATGTGAGTGAGCCCGAGGACCTCGGTAAGGGCCAGGACGGCGAAGAGCGTGAGCATTGCAAAGGCCAACGCCGAAGCGGCCAGAGCGAATGCGTTGTCGGACGTGGGCTCTTGATTTACTCGGCCGCTCGCGTCGCGCTCGTCTAACGGTGTTTTCATCATCACGCTTGAGGATGTCTCGGGAGCCAGTGTTCGTCGATCCGTGCGGGGCCCCACCCCACGCCGCTTTGACACCCATATGCGGCCATGGAGCTACCAGCGCAGACGTGCGACGATGGCTGCTCCGCCAACAAGGTACTGGCATCGCCGTCGGTGGCGGTCACGACGCTCGCCTCTTTGGTCTCGACAGCTGATAGCGGAGGAAGAGTTGCGATCCGGCGCGCCTGAGCGTGAGCAGCTTGCATGCGACCGTCGTGGCCGGGAGGAACTCGGCGTTCTCGACCAGCCCCGGCCGTGGGCTGCCCGGCGAGCGGCCGGCCAGGAGCGGTGAGGTCGTCAGGAAGAGCTCGTCGACGAGCCCGGCGGCGACCAGCGCCCCGAAGGCGATCGGTCCTCCCTCGGAGAGGATCAGCTCGTGACCGCGCTCGCGCAGGGCCTCGACGGCGGCGGCGGGATCGATTGGCGCCTCGGCGCCGATCGCCAGAATATTCGCTGCACCGGGTAGGCGGCCGCGCAGTCGGGCCGCTCCGCGGTCACTCGTCAGAACGAGCGCGCCCTCCTCGAGCGCCGGATGTCGCGGGTCGATCGAGCCGCTGCCGCTCAGCACGGCGAGCGTCGGTCGCAGTGACCGCCGGCGCGAGCGACGCAGCTCGCCGAACAGCAGGGCGGCCGGAGGGTACGCGTGCTCGGCCGTCCACCGCGTCCGGGGCGAGCCGCGCATCGTCCCCGCCCCGACGAGGACCGCATCCGCACTCGCACGCAGAAGTCCCATCACGAACCGGTCGGCCTCGCTGTTCGCGCTGATCATCCGGTTTGACTGGGTCTCACCGGGCAGAGCGACCACACCGTCGAGGCTGGTGACGAAGTTCGCGTACAGCCGCGGCTCCGAGAAACCGAGTGGTCCGCCGTACGCCTCTGCCAGCCCTTCTGGCAGATCGAACTGGGGCAGCCGCGGGGCTTCGTAAAGAGGTTCGAGCGGCAGCAGAGCAAGCGCGGTGCGGGTGACGGTCGCCGAGCTCAACCGACCGGCTCCAAGAGCGCTCCCGGTTCGACCGGTTGGCCCGCGCGGATCAGGTCGCGCGCGGAGTCGACCTGACCGAAGAGGTTCCAGAGCAGGACACCGCGCGGGCGGCGCTCGCCGTCGAGGTAATAGACGATGCCCTCCCGGCCGGGCTCGCTCCAATCGGCCATCGTCGGCAGGCGGCTGTCTAGTTCACCGACCGCCTCGTAGCCGAGGTCGAACAGGTCGGAGTAGAAGAACGGCAGGTGATCGTACGGCTCGTCGTCGCCCGCCATGTTCGCGCCGACGCGCCTGCCGTGGCTCTTCGCGTGATCCTCGTGCTCGACGCGCCTAGTGCCGCCGAGCGCCGCTTCGGGGAAGTGGGCGACATCGCCAGCGGCGAAGACGTGCTCGTGGCCGTCGACACGGCCTCGGTCGTCGACCACGATGCCGTTGGCGACCGGCAAGCCGGCGTCGGCGGCGAGCTCCACCCTCGGCTCGATCCCGAGTCCGGCTACGACCGCGTCCGCCTCGAGCGTGCGGCCGTCTCCCGTCGCCACCCGCATCTTGTCGCCGTTCCGCTCGATCGCGGTCACGGACGCGCCGGCGAGCACCTCGACGCCCTGCGCGCGGTAGTGGTCGGTCACGGACGCGGACAGCTCGGCCGGAAAGATGCGCGCACCGATCCCGGGCTCAGGAAAGACCATCGTCACCGAGCGCCCGTTCATGGCCAGCGCCGCGGCGATCTCCGAGCCAATGAAGCCGCCGCCGATCACGAGGAAGCGTGAGTCCACGTCGGCGAGCGCGCGCAGGCGCCGGTAGTCGTCGAGCGTTCGGTAGTAGATGACGTCCTCTTCGAAGGGCAGGCGACGCGGACGGCCGCCGGTCGCGAGCAGCAGCCGCTCATACGCGTAGGTCTCGCCCCGGTCGTCGGTCGCCCGGCGCGCCGCGAGGTCGAGCGTGACGACCGTCCGGCCGAGTCGGAGCCCGACGCCGAGATTGGCCGTGCCGCGCCAGATCGTGCTCTCCTCCTCACCTTTCCAGAGCGCCTTCGAGAGCGGCGGGCGGGAGTACGGCGGATGGGACTCTTCGGCCATGACCGTGATCGCACCGTCGGCGTCGACGTCACGGATGCCCTTGCATGCCGCGTCGGCAGTCAGGCCGCCGCCGACGATCAGGTACTTGGTGGTGCGCATCACTCGCCTCGCTTTCTCCGCTCAGGTCAGGGATTCCGGTTACCGAGCTCGGCGAGGAACTCGCGTCGCAGCTCGGGATCGTCGCTGTAGCGACCGCGCCAGAACGTCGTCACTGTCTTCGAATGCTCCTCGCGGACGCCGCGCATCTGTGTGCAGAGGTGGACCGCCTCGAGGTGCACGGCGACCCCGTGCGGATCCATCAGCTCGACGAGCGCGTCGGCGATCTGCTCGCCGAGGCGCTCCTGGACGGTGAAGCGGCGCGCGAACAGGCGCACCAGCCGGGTCAGCTTCGAGATGCCGATCATCCGCTCGTGCGCGATGTAGCCGACGTGGGCGACTCCGTGGAAAGGCAGCGAGTGGTGCTCGCAGAGCGAGTGGAAGGAGATCGGCCCCTCGATGATCTGGCTGACGAGGCAGTCGTTGTCGCAGCGGCACTCGGTCGGGAACGCGGTCAGGAGCTTGTGGTCGCCTTCGTAGCCGGCGGTCGCGTCGTAGAGCGCTTGCAGGAACCGCTCTGGTGTTCTCTCCGTCCCGGGCGTGTCGAGGTTCATCCCGAAGGCCGAGAAGATCTCCGCCATCGACTGCTGGAACCGCAGCCACTCCTCCGGCTCGATCTGCCGCGGCGAGAGCAGATCCCAGGGAACCGCGTCCGCCGGATCCTCTGGCGAGGGCCCGGGACCGAGGATCGAACCGGCGGCGCGCCCATGGTCGCCGTTGGTCAGATGGGTTGCCCCATCTTCGGTCTCCCAGCGCATCAACGGGTCGTATGGCATCGACGAGCCCCTAGCTCCCGTCCGCACGCGAGCTCGAGCCGAAGCGGGCGATGCCCCCGGCCATCTTGGTGTGCTCGTCGCCGTCGGTCGGGTGCTCGTCGGCGCCCGGCGGCACCACGACGACCGGGCAGGGCGCGCGCCGTGAGACTTCGGCAGAGATGCTGCCGAGCAAGGACGAGCGCGGTCCCGGTGAGCCGACGACGATGAAATCCGCCTCCTCGTCCGCGGCGGCGGCGACCAGCTGATCGACTGGGTGACCGACGTCGACGAGCCAAGCGGCCCCGCCGTCGACTTCGGCACACGCCTCCGAAAGGTGCTGCAGCCGCTCGGCGATGGCGCTGATCTTCTCGTCCGTAGAACCGGCTTCGACAACATGCACGAACACGAGTCGGAGTCCGAGCTTGCTGCTGAGGCCGCGCGCGACGCGCGCCGCTCTCTTGGCGGACTCCGAGCCGTCCATCCCGCAGATGACCGAACCGACCATCAGATCCTCCTTCGTTCGTCTTCCTCGAGGTTGGTCGGACTCGGTCGTGACCGGTATCGGGTAGCCAACCCATCTCGGTGAAGCCAGAACCCCATGCCGGCGGGGATGCGAAAGGCCGCGGCGTGCGGCGGCGACCAGATGGACTCATCGCCCGCCCCGAATGGGCTCCCGGCCCGATGGCCCGAACGTCCGCCCCACGGCAACCTGAGGAGATCGCAGAGAAGTGGCGGCAGCCGAGCCGCCCGCCAACACCCGAGGAGGTAATTCGATGACTGCTGCAGGAACCCAGACTCGTCTGCAGGTCCCGGGCAACGCTCATCGCGACTTGCCCGTGCGCGAGGCCGAGGTTGCGCCGATCATCGCCGCCGTCGACGGCTCGCCGGCGAGCACCGTCGCCGTCCAGGCTGCGGTGAACCTCGCCGGCGAGCTCGACGCGCCGGTTGTGTTCGTCTATGTCCGTCGCGGACCGGCCGACCTCCTCGGCGCCCCCGTGTATCAGCGCCGGCTGACGGCGGAGATGGCGCGAGGGCGACGTGTGCTGGACGAGGCGCTCGAGGCCGCCGCAGTGGCTGGCGTGGCCGCGGAGGGCGAGATCCTCGAAGGCTCGCCGCGACGGCGGATCACCGAGTTCGCCCGCGATCGCGGCGCCCGGCTCGTCGTTGTCGGCTCGCGCCGCCGCAAGGTCGGGCGCAGCGTGTCGCGCGGCGTCTCTCTTGCGGCGGGACGCCCGGTCGTCGTCGCACAGGGTCTGCACAGACTCGCACTCGCGGAGAAGGCGGCCTGAAATGGCTTCCCGCCTCCATAGCCTCACGGCGCTCGGCCAAAGCGTCTGGATCGACTTCCTGTCGCGCGATCTGCTCGAATCCGGGTCGCTGGCGCGCGCTCTCGACGAGGACGCGGTCGTCGGAGTCACCTCGAACCCGTCCATCTTCGAGAAGGCGCTTTCCGGCGGTCGGGCCTACGACGACCAGATCGCGGTCCGCGGCGGCGGCGACCCAAAGAGCACCTTCCTCGGCCTGGCTATGCAAGACGTCGCCACCGCCTGCGATCTTCTTCTCCCCATCTGGGAGCGAAGCGAGGCCGGCGACGGCTACGTCTCGATCGAAGTCGACCCCCATCTGGCCGCCGACACGAGCGCCACGATCGACCAGGCGACCATGCTGCACGAAGCGATCGCCAGGCCGAACGTCCTCGTCAAGATTCCCGCAACAGACGCCGGGGTCGGCGCGATCGAGGAGATGACCGCACGAGGGCGCTCGATCAACGTCACCCTGATCTTCTCGCTCACCCGGCACCGCCAGGTGATCGAGGCATATCTCGCCGGCCTCGAGCGACTCATCGCCGCCGGCGGCGACCCGAGTCACGTCCACTCGATGGCCAGCTTCTTCGTCTCGCGGGTCGATACCGAGACCGACCGCCGCCTGACGGCGCTCGGGCGCGACGACCTCAAAGGGCGACTCGGCATCGCCAACGCCAGGCTCGCCTACCAGCAATACAAGATGGCCTTCGCCGACGAGCGCTGGCAGCGTCTCGCCGCCCACGGCGCGACCAAGCAGCGTTGCCTGTGGGCCTCGATGTCGGCGAAAGACCCGGCCTACCGCGACACCCGCTACGTCGAGGAGCTGATCGGCGCAGAGACGATCTCGACGCTGCCCGAGGAGACCATCCACGCGTTCCAAGACCACGGCCGTGTCGAGCCCCGGTTACAGTCGAACATGCTGCAGGCACGGCTGCTGCCCACCCAGCTGTCCGCCGCAGGTGTCGACTACGACGACATCGTCGCCACGCTCGAACGAGAGGGCATCGAGAAGTTCGTCGCCGCCTTCAACCAGCTCCTGAAAGGCATCGCCGACAAACAGCGTGCCTTGGCCACTGCAGCGTGACGGTGGGCAGCGCGCCTGCTCCGGATGGGCGAACCTAGGATTCGGCGGCATCCGGCTCTCGTTCCCTTCTCGCACGACCACCACCACGGGCTCGTGCAGGCTCTGCGCCTGCGCCGGGCGGCCGAGGATGCCGATTCCGGGTTGTGTCCACGTTGCCCGCTCACTAGCAGAAGTCCTATGGGTGGACGGCCCCGTTTCCGCCAAGGTGTACACGCCAGAGCTGCCCGCACATGCGCGGGCCCGGATCGAGGGCACTTCCAGCATCATCCCTCGGGCGCGAAGGATGGAGCTTGTCTGCTCGCTGTGCGGCTACGGCATCGTCTGCCAAGAACTGCCCGATCGTTGTCCGATGTGCGGGGCACCCGCAGCGTGGGCCGAGCTGCCGCGCCGATCGACGCAGCAGTTCGCCTAGTAGCCGGCGGGTACCGCGGCGCCTTGCCGAGAGCGCCTCAGGCGGCTGGGATCGAGGTCGCCGATACCAATGTGGTCGGTGCCCGCACCGCGACGGCCATACCTACGGCTTCTCGTCTCACCGGAAGCATTGGATGCTCCCAGGTGAGAATCTAGAGGAAGGTGGCACCTGAGACCTCCCGCCGCCTGACCCTCGGCGCCACGATCCTCGGTTCGTCGATGGCCTACGTGACCGCCGTGAGCGTTGCCGTGCCGGTGATCGGCGAACAGTTCGGAATCGGCCTCGCGGGGCAGCAGTGGATCGTCCTCTCGTACTCGCTGTCCCTCGCTTCCCTCTACCTCGTCGCCGGCGCGCTCGGCGATCGGCTGGGCCGGAGGGAGACCTTCGTCGCGGGAACGATCGGGTTCGCGCTCGCCTCGGCTCTGGCCGGAGCAGCGCCGAACACCACTGTGCTCATCGTCGGGCGGGTTCTCCAGGGCGCCGCCGGAGCCCTGCTCACGACCGGGAGCCTCGCTCTTCTTCGCCAGACCTTCGGGAAGGAGAGCGGACGGGCGATCGGGCTCTGGACTGCAGGCACGGGTGCCGTCAGCCTCGGGGGGCCCCCTCTGGGAGGAGCGCTCGTCGAATGGGCTTCCTGGCGGTGGATCTTCTTCCTCAACGTCCCGCTCGCCGTGGCAGCAGTCGTGCTCGCGCGGCTCGGCAGCGACGGGCGAGCGCCGGCAAGAGCCACGACCGCGGCAATTCGACATTCCCGGCGCGGCGCTCGCGGCGGTCGGCCTCGGATTCCTGACCTACGCCTTGGTCGAGGGCGGAGAGCAGGGCTTCGCCAGCGTCGGCTGGGCTTTTGCCGTCGCCTCGGTAGGCTACCTCTAGGCCGACTACCCGTGGTGGCTGCTGCTGGCGCTGGCGCTGGCGCCCGACGTCTCGTTCGTCGGGTTCGCGGTAAATGGGCGCGTCGGCACGGCGACGTACGACGCCCTGCACACCTACGTGGGACCTGTGCTGCTCGGCGCGCTGGGGCTTCTTGCCGAGACCGAGCTTGCGGTTCAGATCGCGCTGATCTGGATCACGCACATCGGCGTCGATCGTGCGATCGGGTACGGCCTCAAGTATCCGACTGCGTTCAAGGACACCCACCTTCAGCGCGTCTAGCCGTCCGGGCCGGCGGACCCGCCGGTCCTGCGGCGACGGAGCGATCTGAGCCGGCCGAGGATCCCGCGGGAAGCTGCAGGGGGAGGCGAGACGCCGTGCTCGAGGATCCCCTCCCGAACCGCGTCGATCGCGTCATCCAATGCGACGCCGGCGAAGACGATGAGGTCGATCGCGAGCATGCGCACCGCGAGGACGCCGGCGGCGAGCGCGGAGTCCGGAGCCGCGTCGCTCCCCGCGACCGAAGTGCCCACCGCGAGGGCGCGATCGGCAGCGCGCTGACGGGTCTCGCGCCCGCCGAGGTCTCCCGCCACCGCGGCGAGGGTCTCGGCCAGTTCGCGCACGCTCTGCTCGAGTGTCCGCCGCTCGTCCGAGGTCAGGGACGGCGCGATGCGCGCGAGGAGCAGGCAGCTTCCGCCGAGCAGGTCGAGGTGGTCGGCGTTCTCGTTCTCCTGCACCACCAGCGCTCGCTGCGACCGCCATGCGAGCGTGCGACGTGCGACGTGGCCGCTGGCACGCCGGGTGCGCCGCAGCTCTGTCAGCTCGTCCGGGAGAACGCGGAGTACCCCGATCGCTCGGCTCGAGAAGCCTTTCGGCGAGGACCTCGAGAGCGCCGTCGAGCTCAACCGACTGCTCGCGCGCGCAGCCGGAGACGACGGAGAGCAGGCGGTCTTCCGTGTCGACCACGTCCTCGGGATGGCGACCGTGCAGAACATGCTCGCCATGCGGCTCGCGAACCCGGTCCTCGAGGCAATCTGGAACAGCCGGCACGTCGACCTGGTGGAGGTCCTCTGGGAGGAGACGCTGGCGCTCGAGGGCCGCGCCGGCTACTACGACACGGCCGGCGCTCTTAAGGACGTGCTGCAAAACCACATGCTGCAAGTCCTCGCCCTGATCGCGATGGAGCTGCCCGCGACGGCGACAGAACGCGACCTCCGCGACCGCAAGATCGACGCTCTCCGTACGATCCAGCCGCTCGACCGCGCCAAGATCCCCTCCCGGACGCGCCGTGCTCGCTACAGCGCCGGCGGTCTCGCCGAGCCGCCCGAGGGCAGCGGCGAGACCGTCCCGGCGTACGCCGCCGAGGACGGCGTCGATCCGCGGCGAAAGACCGAGACCTTCGCCGAGGTCCTGCTCGAGCTCGAGGGCGAGCGCTGGGCCGGCACCCCGTTCCTGTTGCGCGCCGGCAAGGCGCTCGGCCGTCGGCGGAAGATGGCCGTCCTTCGATTCGCCGGCGATGCGGCAGGCAACCCGGCCGGCGAGCTGCGGATCGGGCTGGACGGACCGGAGGAGATCACGCTCAACCTGACAGGCGGCGCCCCCGAATCCCTCCGGCCGCTGGCGCTGACAGCACCGCCACCCGCCAGCGACCTGCCCGCCTACGCCCGCGTGCTGCTCGACATCCTGGCCGGCGGCAGCACGCTCTCCGTCCGCGGCGACGAAGCGGAGCAAGCGTGGCGGGTCGTCACACCGGTCCTGAAAGCGTGGAGTGAGAGTCTCGTGCCGCTCGACGAGTACCCGGCCGGCTCCGCCGGCCCCTCCTCCCTCGCTGCAATCGGGCTCAGTCCACCCAGCTTGCGAAGAGCGCGTTGAGCCCCTCGGCCATCGTCGGGTGCGCGAGAATCGCGTCGCGGAGCGCGGGCGCCGGGAGATTGCCCAGCATCGCGGCCTGGATGACGGCGGCTACCTCGCCGCCGTTGGCGGCGAGGATGGCGGCGCCGAGGATACGCTCGCTGCCCCTCTCGACGACCGCCTTTAAGAGGCCGCGCGTCGCGCGCAGCGTCCGCGCACGCGGGACCGCAATCGCCGGAAGCTTGGCAACCCGCACGTCGTAGCCGCGCCGGCGCGCCTCGCACTCGGTTAGCCCGACGCGGCCGAGCTCGAGGTCGAGGAAGATCGTGTAGGGGATCAGCCGGTCGGTGGTCGTGCGTCCACAGCCGTCGAGATTCGCCTTGACGATCCGGTAGTCATCGAGCGAGACGTGCGTGAACTGCGGTCCGCCCGTGATGTCGCCGACCGCGAACGTGTTTTCTGCCGTCGTCCGGAGGCGTTCGTCGACACGGACGAACCCGCGCTCGTCGAGGTCGATGCCGGCCGCGTCGAGGCCGACGCCGTCGCTACCGGGTACACGTCCGAGCGCGGCGAGAAGGTCGTCCGCCACGACCTCGTCCCCGCCGTCTGCGGTGGCGAGCTCGACCCGCACGGAGCCGTCCACCAGGCGCGCGACGTTCCGCGTTTCAGCCCGCAGGCGGATGTCGATGCCGTCATCGCGAGGGATGTCGGCGACCGCGACGGCGACGTCCGCGTCCTCGCGGGACAGCAGCTGCGGTCCCCGCTCGACCACAGTGACCGAGCTGCCGAGCCGGCGCATTGCCTGGGCGAGCTCGAGCCCCACATAGCCGCCTCCGAGCACGACCAGGCGAGACGGGATGCGCTCCAGCCGAAGCAGCGTCTCGCTTGTGAGCGGCTCGGCCTCGGCGAGCCCCGGAATCGCCGGGATCGCCGGGCGGCTGGCGAGGTTGATCACGACCTTTTCTCCTTCGAGCAGCCGGGTGCCGCTGTCGCCCGTGACTGCTACGCGGCGCGGCGCCACGAACCGTGCGCGGCCTAACACAAGCTCCACACCGCTGGCGCCTAACTGGTCCAGGTTCATCTCGCGCATGGCGTGCAAAACGGCGTCCTTGCTCGCGCGCAGGGGCGCAGCGTCCAACGCACCAAGACTTCCGCCAACGCCGAAGGTCCTTGCGCGGCGAACGAGCTCCGCGACCTCGGCCGAGCGTATGAGCGTCTTGGTCGGGATACAGGCGAGGTTGATGCACGTGCCGCCGACCATCTCGGGCACGTGCTCGACGATCGCGACGCGCCAACCGGAGAGCGCCATGTCCATCGCGAGCGTCTTGCCACCCTTGCCGCCGGCGACGGCCAGTAGCTGATAGCGCTCGGCCACGGCGGCCTCGGTCATTACCTTGCCGACTCTACGTCACGATAGCGCCGGCTTCCACGCTTCGCTGACCACGGCGTAGCCTCATCCTGGCCGAGCATCCCGCCGTCGACCCGCGTGAGCCCCATGGACGGGCTCGACCTGCGATCCTGCAGTCGGTGGAGGAGGCGATGAGACCTACAGGTCGCCCGCTGGACGAGGTCGGCGCTCGTGGACGAGGCGCAGAGATCCCGGCGTCTCCGGGAGGAGACGCTACGGTCGACGACATGAGCGAGTGGTCGTTCCCGGCGAGCGATCCACCGGCGACGTGGACATGGGAGTTGCCTGCGGCGGCGAAAGCAGGCGGGGCCCGGACGGCGCCGAGTCGCGACAGCAACGAGGACTGACCGCCGTTTTCCGGCGTCCGCGTTCGGATACACACGCCGATGGGAGACATGGAGCACCACTCCGGACACCACGCCGTCGAGGCGCCGCAGGTCCAGGGACGCGAACGCGAGCAGGAGCTGCGTCGAACGGCTGCGGAACACGCGGCACACGACCACGACGGCGCCGGCCATGCGGGCCACGCCGACGTCTATCGCCGCCGTTTCTGGATCACCCTGATCCTGGCCGTCCCGGTCGTCCTCTACAGCGAGATGGTCCAGGACTGGTTCCGCTACACCGCTCCGGAGTTCTGGGGGGACGGTCTGGTGGCGCCCGTCCTCGGCACGGTGATCTTCTTGTACGGCGGCTCGGTCTTCTTGACGGGGGCGTGGTCCGAGATCCGCCGGCGGGCGCCCGGGATGATGCTGCTCGTCTCGCTCGCGATCACGGTCGCCTTCCTGGCCAGTGCGGCGTCGACGCTCGGGCTCTTCGACCTCGAGTTCTGGTGGGAGCTCTCCGCGCTCGTCGTGATCATGCTGCTCGGCCACTGGCAGGAGATGAAGGCGCTCGGTCAGGCACGCGGCGCGCTGAGCTCGCTCGCCGAGTTGCTGCCCGACGAGGCCGAGAGAGTCCGCGACGGCGAGAGCGAGCGCATCCCGCTGACCGAGCTTCGGGTCGGCGACATCGTGCTCGTGCGTCCGGGGGGCCGCGTCCCCGCCGACGGCGAGATCCTCGCCGGCCGCGCGGAATTCGACGAGTCGATGATCACGGGCGAGTCGAAGCCGGTGGCGAAGGGCGAGGAAGATGACGTCACCGCGGGCACGGTCGCGACCGATTCCGCGATCCGCGTGCGCGTGACGGCGGTCGGCGAGGAGACGGCGCTCGCCGGGATCGAGCGACTCGTTGCCGAAGCGCAGGCGTCCCGCTCGCGCACCCAGGCGATCGCCGACCGCGCCGCCGCCCTCCTCTTCTACGTCGCGACGGCTTCTGCAGCCGTGACCTTCGCCGTCTGGGCGCTTCTCGGCGAGGTCGACTTCGGCGTGATCAGCGCCATCACCGTGCTCGTCATCTCATGCCCGCACGCGCTCGGGCTCGCGATCCCGCTCGTGATCTCGATCTCGACGTCGCTCGCGGCGCGCGCCGGCATCCTCGTCAAGGACCGCTTGAGCCTCGAGCGCAGCCGCCTCGTCGACGTCGTCCTCTTCGACAAGACGGGAACGCTCACGCGAGGCGAGCACGTCGTCACGGGTGTCGCCGGCCGCGACCGCGATACCGTCCTCGCGCAGGCGGCCGCGGTCGAGTCCGAGAGCGAGCATCCGCTGGCCCGCGCGATTCTGACCGCCGCCCGCGCGCGCGGCTCCATCCCGGCGGTGCGCGACTTCAAGGCGATGAGCGGCCGCGGCGTCGAGGCATCGCTGAACCGGACGCGCGTCGCGGTCGGCGGCCCGGCGCTGCTGCGCGAGCGCAACCTCACCCTGCCCAACGAGCTCCGGCGGGAGACGGAGCCCTGGCGTAGCCGCGGTGCCTCCATCCTCTACCTCGTCCGCGACGGCACCGTCGCCGGCGCCTTCGCGCTCGAGGATCGCGTGCGCCCCGAGGCGCGTGAGGCCGTCGAGCGGCTGCACGAGCTCGGGATCGACGTCGCGATGATTACCGGGGACGCCCGGCAGGTCGCCGACGCAGTAGCCGCCGACCTCGGCATCGACGAGGTATTCGCGGAGGTCCTCCCGCAGGACAAGGAACGGCACGTCCGCGAGCTGCAGGACCGCGGGCACAGGGTCGCGATGGTCGGCGACGGAGTCAACGACGCCCCCGCGCTCGCCCGCGCCGACGTCGGCATCGCGATCGGCGCCGGAACCGACGTCGCAATCGAGTCGGCAGGCGTGATCCTCGCCTCGGACGATCCTCGCGGCGTCGTCGGCGTGGTCACGCTCTCCCGCGCGAGCTTCCGGAAGATGGTGCAGAACCTCGTGTGGGCGGCCGGCTACAACGTCGTCGCGATCCCGCTCGCCGCCGGAGTGCTCGCGCCGCTAGGCGTCACCCTGCCGCCCGCCGTCGGGGCGCTCCTGATGAGCCTCTCGACGATCGTCGTCGCGCTGAACGCGCAACTGCTCCGCGGGCTCGACCTGAGACCGCGTCCATGATCCTCGCCCACGAGCCCGCTCATCGACGTGTTCCGGGTTCGGCGAAGGCGGGGACGATCGTTAGGCGGCTAGGGATGTGTCCAGCAGTCGAAGGAGGATTTGATCGCGACGACGACCGCAGAACGAAACATGGAGCTGATGCAGACGCTCGACGATGCCTGGAACGACCAGGATGTCGACGTCCTCCGGCAGTTGCACAAGCCGGACGTGATCGTGCGCTGGCCCGGCACGACGGAACCGACGGTCGGGATCGACGACCACATGGCCGAGTCGATCGAACTCTGGAAGGCGTTCCCCGACCAGCACGTCGAGAACAGGCCGTACAAGGTGTTCTTCGCCTCCGGCGACTGGACCTGCTCGATCGCCCGCTTCACGGGGACGATGACCGGACCGATGCAGGCCCCCGACGGCAGCGAGGCCCCGCCGACCGGCAAGTCGTTCGAAGTCGACTTCTACACGGTTGCCCTCTGGGAGGACGGGCAGATTGTCGAGGAGAACCTCATGTACGACCTCGTCACGTTTCTGGAGCAGATCGGGATGAGCGCGTAACGCGGCTCAGCGCGCGATGTAGCCCCCGTCGACGTACAGCTCGAGGCCGGTGACGAACGAGGCGTCGTCGCTCGCGAGGTAGGCGACCGCTGCGGCGATCTCCTCGGGCTCGCCGAGTCGGCCCATCGGCGTCGACGCGGTCATCGCGTCCCAGACCTTCGTCCCCTTCGCCTGATCGAGGATCGGCGTGCGGATGAACCCCGGATGGACCGAGTTCACGCGTACTCCCTCGGTCGCCCAGTGGAGCGCGATGTTCTTCGTCAGCGTCCGCACCGCACCCTTGGCTGCGTGATAGGCAGGGGACGTGCCGAACCCTCCCGACGTGCCGAAGATCGAGCTGATGTTGATCACCGAACCGTGGCCCGACGACTTCAGTGCCTCCCCGCACGTCTTCATCCCGAGGAAGACGCCCGTCTGGTCGATCGCGATCGTCCGCTGCCAGTCCGCGAGCGTCGTCTCCTCGATCGGGGCGAGGTCACCCAGCCCGGCGTTGTTGACGAGGATGTCGAGGTGCCCCTGCTCCGCGAGCACGCGCTCGACCACCGCTCTCCACCCGTCCTCGTCCGTCACGTCCAGGTGCAGGTACGCGGCTTGACCGCCGTCTGAGCGGATCGCGCCGGCGGCCTCCTCGCCCGCCTCGTCCTGCACGTCGGTGACGACCGCGACCGCGCCCTCGCCGGCGAGACGTTCCGCCGTGACGCGACCGATGCCGCTCGCGGCGCCCGTGACGAGCGCCACCCTTCCCTCGAGACGCTTCATTTTCTCTCCTCTTCCCCGTCCGCGCGCGGGCCGTCGTCGCCGGTAGGCAGTCCTATGGGTGGAGCTTGACCGCGCTGTCGAAACCGAGGCCGAGCGGCTGCTGGAGCGAGATGTGGAGGAAACCGAGGTGCTCGAGCTGCTGCGCACGGCCGAGCGGGCCCACGTCGACCGGCCGCAGGCCGCCGTCGGAGACGAGTTGCGACACCTTCCGCTTCGCCTCGTCTTCGTCGCCCGCAATCAGGACGTCGAGTTGTTGTCCAGCGACCTCGCGTTCGACGAGCGTGCCGGCGAAGGTGGTGTTGAATGCCTTCACAACCGGCGTGCCCTGCGGAACGAGCTCCTGGACCTCCTCGGCGGAGGAGCTGCCGGGCGCCGTCGCGAGGCGGTCCCAGGTCTCGGTGTTCACGGGGTTCGTGATGTCGACGACCACCCTGCCCGCGAGCTGGTCCGCGTACTCGCGGACGGCGTCCTTGATGCCGGGGTAGTAGAGGGCTAGAACGACGAGCTCCCCACCGAACGGCGCTCCCGGCTCGAGCGCCGTTGCGGAGCCGCCGAGCTCATCGGCGAGCTTCTGCGCTTCCGCTGGGTCGCGATCGACGATCTCGACGTCGTTGCCGCCCGCGACTGCAAGGCTGCCGACACCGCGGCCCATGTTCCCTGCACCGACGATTGTGACCTTCATCGTGTCTGCCTCCGGAGCGTCGGCGGTTCACGTCTAGCCGCCTGATGGTAGCGAGCGTCTGTCCGTCGGGCTCGCGGCCCAAACCTCACCCGGTCCGGGGCTCGAGCGGTTCCGGCGGGTCAGCGGTCGCGCGGTGGCCGGGGAACGCGGGGGTCGCCCGGTGACAGCTTGGGCTCGTCCAGTCGCCACTCCAGCTCGGAGCGCACGGAAACGACCCCTGGCACGGCCGCAGCGAAACGCTCGAGCAGGTCGGCGTCCGCCCGGCGCTCGACCTCTCCGGCCAGCGTCACGGCGCCACCCGCGACGCCGATCTCGAGCTGGCTCGGGTCGATCCAGAGCGCGCCTTCGGCAACGTCCTCGCGGATCTCGCGCTCAAGCTCGTCGTCGGGGCGGACGAACGCGCGGACGAGATCCGCCCGCGTCACGATCCCGACGAGCTGCGACCCGTCGACGACGGGTAGCCGGTTCACCCCGCGCTCGACCATCACCCGTGCTGCCTCGGCCACGGGTCGTTCTGGTGTGATCGTGATCGCGGGCGAGGACATCGCCTCGCCGGCGCTTGCCGCCGCCGTCTCGGGCTGTGGGTCGCGCGTGCTCAGGAACTCGCGGATCAGGCTGCGCGACTCGCGGCTCCCGGTCGAGCGCACGACGATGTCCGCTTCCGACAAGACGCCGACGACGGTTCCCTCGTCGACGACGGGAAGGCCCGAGATGCGGTGCTGCGCGAGCAGCTCGGCCGCCTCCTTCAGCGGCGTCTGAGGCGAGACGGTGACGACGTTTCGGGTCATGGCGTCTGCGAGCTTCACGGGCGCTATTCTCACACGCCGCGAGAGCCGCTGTCACCTCGCGGACGGATGGCCCCCGGCGAGCGGCGAGCGTCGTCAGGATGGAGCGATGCCGTGGGGCCTGATACGGCTGGTTGCGCTCGTACTCGTGTGTCTGATCTCGGCGCTGGCCGGAGCCTTTCTGATGGTGCGCGCGTTCGCCACGAGCGTCGAGCCGTTCTCGCTCGGTACGGTCAGGGTCCGGGCGATCCCCTCGACCGAAGGTCGCGTCGACGTCTACGTTCCGATCGTCGATTGGGGCGTGCGCGCCTCGCCCTACCGGGCTCCGGTTGCGGTCGAGCTGCGGTTTCGGTCGCTCGACCGGGCGGAAGCGCTCGAGACGCTCGAGTCCGGGACGACGGCCGACGAGAACCTCGAGGCGCTGAGGAGCGAGCTGGCCGAGCTTGGCCGCTCCGCGATGCGCCGCTCGCTGCTGCTCGGCCTTGCCGGGGGTGTGGGTGGCGGCCTCGTTGGCGGGGCCCTGGTCGGAGCATTCCTTCGCCGCCGCCGCTGGCTGGCATACGGCGCAGGGATAGGCCTGCTCGTTCCGCTCACGTTCCTGGGGATCGTGCTGGTCACGCTCCGGGATGTCGACTACCAGGCGTTCGAAGAGCCGACGTTCTATGCGAACGGGGCCGAGCTCCCGAGGCTCCTCTCCCTCTCGGAGCAGGTCCTCTCGGCGAGCGAGGGCTACACGGAGAGCTACGAGCAGTCCCTCGCCGGCCTTGCCAACCTGGTTGCGTTCGCCAGCGAGGATCGTGACCGTGGGCCCTCGGGCGCGACCGCCGTCCTGGCCTCCGATCTGCACGCGAACATGCTCGTGTTGCCCGTCCTCGGCGAGTACACGCAGGGCAACACGGTCTTTCTCGCCGGCGACTTCTCCCTCCGCGGGACGAGAACGGAGAGTCGCCTCATCCCACTGATTCGAGGCCTCGGCGAGACGGTCGTGGCGGTGTCGGGCAACCACGACTCCCGCCCGTTCATGCTGGCTCTTGCGCAGGCCGGGGTCATCGTCCTGACCCGCAACGGCCGCCTACTCCCGGACGGCTCGACCGACGGTCGACCGGTCGCGCAGATCGACGGCTGGGACGTGGCCGGCTTCGACGACCCACTCGAAGCGCCGACCGCCCGCTTCGAGCCCCGCTCTCTCGACCTGACGGGGACGGAGTTCACCGCCGCCGCGGACGAGCTCCGCATCTGGTTCGAGCAGCTCCCGTCGCGTCCCGACATCGTCCTCGTCCACCAGCACGGACTCGCGCACGCACTCCTGGACGGCCTGGGCGAGGATGACGGTGAGGGCGAGGTCCTGATTCTCACCGGCCACGACCATGAGCAGCACCTCCACGAGGAGGACGGCGTGGTTCTCGTCGACGGGGGCACCGTCGGCGCCGGTGGACCGTTCGAGATCGGCGTCCAGTCGGCAGGGTTCGCCGAGATCCACTTCACGGACGGTGGGTCCGCTCGAGCCGTCGACCTCATCGAGGTCGAGCCGGTCTCCGGGAACGCCAGCGCCACGCGCGTCGTGCTCGATGACGCGCCCTGAGGGCCGTCGAAGCGCCGAGCCGCCCGGGGACGGCGGCCCGACGCTTCCTACCGGACGTACGGCGGCTAGGCGGGCGCCGTCGTCTCGGCCCTGGAGTGGCGAAGAGCGCCTCCGACGGCCAAGACCAGGAAGCCGACGCCGGTGAGGACCAGCGCGACGCCGACGACGATGCCGAAGAGCGCGAGCTGCTCGGCCGTCACCCACGTGTTCCGCGACGACTCCGCTCTTCCCTTCCGACTCGTGCAGGAGGACGCTGACTCGCTCAGCTCGTGCGTGCTTGATCACGTTCGTCAGAGCCTCTTGGACAACACGGTAGAGAACGGTTTCGATCTCAGTCGGAAGCCGGGCATCGTCCAGCCGCGACTCGAGCTGCGTCTCGATACCGGTGTGCTCGGCGAACGTCGAGGTCAGGCGCTCGATCGCGGCCAGGAGCCCCGAAGTCGTCGAGCGCCTTCGGGCGGAGCTCGACCGCGAGGCGCTTGACGTCCTGGAGCGTGGCGACGACGAGGCCGCGAAGCTCTGCGAGTGCGCCTTTCCGGCGTCTCGCACCCCTTCGGCGAAGGGCGCGCCGTGCTCGTCGAGAAGGGAACGCCGTGCTCCATCTCACCAGGAACGACCGGCGTTCGGTATCTGTCGGTTCACCTACGGCGACCAGGGCTGCAGATTGCCTCTACTGCCGACACGATCGCCGGCAGGCTCGAACGTTGACGCTCTGATCGCATCGAGCCGGCCGGGTCAGGGACAGTCTGGCGCGGCGCGTCAACGTTCGAGCCTGCCGGCGATCGTGTCGGCAGTAGAGGCAATCTGCAGCCTGGTCGCCGTAGGTGAACCGACAGATACCGAACGCCGGTGCTCGTCGAGAAGGGAACGCCGTTCTCCATCTCACCAGGAA
>JBOHAK010000153.1:0-9821 GCA_050697795.1 Gaiellaceae bacterium | reverse complement strand
CGCGAGCGTCAAGGCATACCTCTCGCCGAGCCTGCTGCGCACCGCGCAGCTGAACCCCAATGCGACCTTCAACGTCATCGTCCAGGGCGCGAAGGGCAAGTCGAGCTCGGCCGTGGGGTCCGAGGTCGCGGCGGCGCGCAAGGCGAACCCCGGCAAGGGCGTCGGGCTGCGCAAGCAGTTCAGGTCGATCAACGGCGTCGCGGCGCAGCTCACCGGGCGGCAGATCGCCAACCTCGCCCGCCGGGCGACCATCCGCTCGATCACAACCGACGCGCCGGTCGTGCTCTCCGGCTCCTCGAACAAGCAGCGGTGGCCGTACGTCGCGGGCTTCCAGAGCCTCTGGGGCTCGCCGGCGTCCGCCAACGCCCCGACGATCGCCGTCGTCGACTCCGGCATCGAGGCCGGTCGCTCCGACTTCACCGGCCGGGTGCTCGCGGAGGTCAACCTGACCTCGACCGCCCCGAACTCGCCCGGCGACGGCCGCGGTCACGGCACCTTCGTGGCCGGCATCGCGGCGGGCGGCGAGACGAACCATACGGGCGGCTCGCCCGGCTCGAAGATCGTCTCGATCGACGTCATGGACGACAACGGCATGGCGATGACGCGCGACGTCATCGCGGCCGCCGACTGGATCCTGGCGAACAAGGACAAGTACAACATCCGCGTCGCCAACTTCTCCCTCCACAGCGGCGCGTGGGCGAGCGTGTTCTTCGATCCGCTCGACCTGGCCGTGGAGCGGCTGTGGTTCAGCGGCGTCGTCGTCGTGGCGGCCGCGGGTAACTACGGCGTGGACGGCGCTCCCAGCGGCGTCCCGTACGCCCCCGGCAACGACCCGTTCGTCATTACGGTCGGCGCCGCCGACATCGACGGCTCCGTCTCGACGAACGACGACTACGCGGCGCCGTGGTCGGCCTACGGATACACGCTCGACGGCTTCGCGAAGCCCGAGCTGGCCGCCCCCGGCCGCTACGTGGTCGGCCCGGTCCCGGTGAGCTCCACGCTCCCGCTCGAGCGGCCGACCAGCGTCACGGCCCCCGGGTACATGCAGCTCTCGGGGACCTCGTTCGCCGCCCCCATGGTGTCGGCCGCGGCCGCCCAGGTCCTGGCCGTGCATCCCTCGTGGACGCCGGACCAGGTCAAGGGCGCGCTCATGCTCACGGCGAGGCCCGCGGGCAATGCCGCCGCCGGCTCGGCCGGCGTCGGCGTCGTGAACGCGGCCAAGGCCGTGGCTGTGACGACCCCGCCGAACCCGAACGCGGCGCTCAACAAGTACGTCGTGTCGGCGAGCGGCGGCTCCGGCAAGGTGTTCGACGCCGCGAGCTGGGCGAGCGTGGCGCAGAGCGACGCCTCCTGGGCGAGCGCCTCCTGGGCGTCGGCGTCCTGGGCTTCGGCCTCCTGGTCGAGCGCGTCCTGGGCGTCGGCCTCCTGGGCCAGCGCGTCCTGGGCGAGCGCGTCCTGGGCCTCGGCCTCCTGGTCGAGCGCCTCGTGGGCCAGCGCGTCCTGGGCCTCGTCGTCCTACGCGGACAACGCCGAAGGGGACGCGAGCGCGGAGGGCGAGTACATCGACCCCGCCGAGCTCTCGGCCCTCGGAATCCTGCTTCCCTAGCACCACCGCGCAGAGCCAGCAGGAGCCCCGGGCCCGGATCATCTCCGGCCCCGGGGCTCCCCCTGACGGGTGAACTTGGGGGCCTCCCTCGAACGGGGGAGGCTTCCGGTCCTGTTCGGCCGTACGTTCAGGCCATGGCTCTGCGGCCAGTTCCAGCATTCCGCTGGGCGGATCGCCCGCCCGCGAAGCATCCGGCCTCCCCGAGGAAATGAGCGCGGACCCGAGCGAGCTCGCCGGCGAGGGCCCGCCGACCGGCGCCGACCGCTCGGAGACCTCGACGATCCCGCGGCGCGCGAAGGCGTACCTCTACACCGTGGGGATCCTCGCCGTGCTCGCGGCGTTCGTGCCGTTCTCGCACCTGTCGCCGGACACGGACGGCTGGCCGGCCTTCTTCGTCCTCGCAGCCTGCGCGGCGGTCGCACAGCTCTTCGTCGTCATCACGCCGCGCGACCAGAGCTATCACACGAGCAACGTCTTCCTGATCGCGGCCGTGCTCCTGCTCCCGCCGGAGCTCATCGCGCTCCTCGTGATCGTGTACGGGATCCCGGAGTGGCTGAAGGTTCGCTACCCCTGGTACATCCAGGGCTTCAACATCGCCAACCACACCCTGAACGGACTGGCGGCGTGGGGGGCGGTGGAGCTCGTTCGGAACGCCGGCCTCAGCCCCGAGGCCGAGCTCGCGCTCTCGGGCCTTGTCGCGATGCTCGTCTTCGTCTCCCTGAACCACGTGTTGCTCGCGACCATGCTCCACTTCGCGCGCGGGCACTCGCTCCGCGCCACCGGACTGTTCTCCGTGGAGAGCCTGTCGACGGACTTCGTGCTCGCGGCGCTCGGCGTCGCCTTCGCGGGGCTCTGGGAGTGGAACCCGCTCCTGCTCCCGACCGCCGTCGCTCCGCTCCTCCTCATCCACCGCTCGCTGAGCGTCCCGGCACTCCAGCAGGAGGCGCGGGTCGACCCGAAGACCGGGCTCTTCAACGCCCGCCACTTCGCGGGCGCCCTGCGCGAGGAGCTCGAGCGCGCGGAGCGGTCCGGCTCGCCGCTCACGGTGATCATGGCCGACCTCGATCTGCTGAGGGACATCAACAACGCCTACGGGCACCTGGCGGGCGACGCCGTCCTCCAGGGCGTAGCGGGGATCTTCCAGACGCACCTCCGCCATTCGGACATCCCGGCGCGGTTCGGCGGGGAGGAGTTCGCGATCCTGCTCCCGGATACGTCGCCCCAAGAGGCCGTCGACATCGCGGAGCGCATCCGGCGGGCCGTGGCGGACGAGCGGTTCGAGGTCGAGACGTCGAGCGAGCCGATCCGGGCCACGATCTCGATGGGCGTGGCCGGCTATCCCGAGGACGGCTCGGATCCCAACGAGCTCATCCACCAGGCCGACCTGGCCGTGTACCGCGCGAAGCTCCAGGGCCGGAACCGCGTCCTCGGAGCCAGCTCCGAGCCGTTGCTCATCCCCGCCGAGCGCAAAGCGCGCCTGGCCGCCGTCCCCGACGAGGCCGGGCACGTGGGACCGGCGCCGTCGGCGGTTCCGGAGCTCCCCGCGGCGGACCCGGTGACCGAGCCGGCTCCCGGCCAGCAGCAGCGACCGCACACACCCGCCGGCCCGCGCTTCCTCGCGCTCTCCCCGGCGCTGGCGTCGCTCGTCGTCGTCGTGAGCCTCGGCGGCATCGCCGCGGGGGCGATCGGTTTCGTCGCCGGCGGCTCCAGCGACCTGCTGGGCCTCCTCGCGGTCGTGGCGCTCGTCGCCGGCGGCCAGGCGCTCGCGCTCGAGCTCGACGGCGGAACGATCTCCGTGAGCGCGGTCGGCGCCCTCGCCGGCGCGGCGCTCTTCGGCCCCAAGGCAGCGCTCCCGCTCGCCGTCGCCACCGCGGCGGTGGAGTGGAGCTCCCGCCGCACGCCCGTGTACCAGCTCCTCTTCAACATCGGCGCCCTCTCCTGTGCCTCGCTCGCCGCCGCGGGCGTCTTCTCGGTCGGCGGCGAGGGCGAGGGCATCGGCACGCTGGTCACCGCCGCGGCCGGGCTCGCGGCCGGAGGCGTGTACTTCGTCGTCAACACGGGGCTTCTCTCCGGTGCCATGGCGCTCGAGGGGCACAACCGCTGGCGCCGCGTCTGGACGGAGCGCTTCTCCTGGCTCCTTCCGCACTACGTCGCGTTCGGCGCCGTCGGCGGTGCGATCGCGCTCGCGTACGAGGCGATCGACCTGTACGGCCTCGCGGTCTTCGTCCTCCCGCTGCTCCTCATGCGCAAGACGATGGCCGCCTACCTCGGCCACACCGAAAAGTCGACCAAGAAGCTGCGCGAGGCCGCCGAGACGATCCGCAGCCAGAACGTCTCGCTCGAGCAGGCGAACCGTCTCCTGAAGGAGCGCTCGACAGCCGCGATGGAGAGCCTCTCGGCCACCGTCGACGCGCGCGACGCCTACACGGCGGGCCACTCCCGCCGGGTCCAGCAGCTCGCGCTCGCCATCGGTCGCGAGCTCGGGCTGTCGGCGGCGGAGCTCGACCTGCTCGGGCAGGCCGCCCTCTTCCACGACATCGGCAAGCTCGCCATCCCGGACGCCATCCTGCTCAAGCCCTCCACGCTCTCGAGCGAGGAGTGGACGCTCATGCAGCGCCATGCGGGCGAGGGCGCGCGCATCATCGACCGCCTCGGCTTCCTGGGCGACGCCGTGCCCGCGATCCGGCACCACCACGAGCGCTGGGACGGGGCGGGCTACCCGGACGCCCTCGTCGGCGAGGAGATTCCGCTCGGCGCGCGCATCATCCACGTCGCGGACGCCCTCGACTCCATGCTCACGAACCGCATCTACAAGGCTGCGCGCCCGGCCGGAGAGGCGCTCGACGAGCTCCGGCGCGGGGCGGGGAGCCAGTTCTGCCCGCGGACGGTGGCCGCGCTCGAGCGCCTGCTCGAGGGCGAGGAGACGCGCGAGCTCCCCATGCGCCGCCCCGTCGCGGCCGCGTCCTAGCCGAGCTTTCCCGGGGCGGGACGTGAGACGATAGGGCCGTGACGGGCCCTCTGCGCTCCGCCGAGCTGCAGCTCCGCGCCGCGCGCCGCATCCTGCCGCGCGCCCCGCTCTCCCGCCGCCGCTTCGGCGCCCTCGACGACCGCTTCGTCTTCGTCCTCGGGAGCCCGCGGTCCGGGACGACGTTCCTGGGCCGCTCCATCGGCTCGCTGCCGGGCTTCATCGATCTCGGCGAGGTCGCGCCCTTCAAGGCTGCGATCCCCGAGGTCGCGCGCCTCGACGCGCAGCAGGCGTCTCCGCGCCTGCGGCGCGTCCTCACCCGTGCGAGGCGTCTGGGGCTGGTGGGGAGCCTTCGCCCGGTCGAGCAGACGCCGGAAACGGCCTTCGTCCTTGCCGCGGCGCTCGAGGCCTTCCCGGAGGCACGCGTCGTCCACGCGGTGCGCGACGGCCGCGACGTGGCCTCCTCGCTTCTGGAACGAGGTTGGCTGCGCGCCGGGCGTGGGGGAGGGGACGACGCGGGCCTTCCGTTCGGACCCGACGCCCGCTTCTGGGTCGAGCCGGAGCGCCAGGAGGAGTTCGCCGGGGTGAGCGACGCGCGGCGCGCAGCCTGGGCGTGGCGTCGGTACGTCGGCGCCGTCCGCTCGGCGCCGGTGCCCGTCGTGGAGATCCGCTACGAGCGGCTGGTCGACGACCCCGGCGCGGTGGCGGCCGAGCTCTCGGCGGCGCTGGACGTGCCGGAGCGCCCGCTGGCCGAGGCGCTCCACCACGCGCACGACGCCTCCGTCGGCCGTCACGCCAGAGACCTGGAGGGCGAGGAGCTCGCCGACGTCCTCGCGGAGGCGGGGGACCTGCTCCGCGAGCTCGGCTACTTGCAGCCCGTCTAACCTGCTCGCCTACACTACGCGCGAAGGCGCACGATGCCACGCGACGATCGTTCCCGCATGCGGCGCCGGGCACGCGAGAAGGAGTCCGAAGGCTCCCGAGCCGGCCCCCGCCGCCGGTTCTCCGACGAGCAGCTCATCGCGGAGCTGCAGGCGTGCGCAGAGCGCATCGGACGGTCTCCGACCATGCGGGAGTTCGCAGGGGACGCGCGGACGTGCGTCCATCCCCAGACCCTCGTCGTGCACTTCGGCAGCTGGAACCGCGCCAAGCGCCTCGCAGGCCTCGTCCCGCGCCGGTTCGCGACCAGGGAGGAGCTGCTCGGCCGCCTTCGCACACTCGGCGACGAGCTCGGGCGAACGCCGAGCGGGAGGGACCTCAACGAGCGCCGCGCCACGATGCCCTCGAAGTCGCTCTACTGGCACACGTTCGGCTCCCTGTCGTCCGCGTTGCGCGCGGCCGGGTTCGACGTCCCCGCGCGGGACGAGCGCATCAAGCGCGCCCTCGACCAGGGGGAGCGCCTGGCCGGACGGCTCGGGCGGCTGCCGCGTTTCGCGGACTGGCAGCGCGCCCGGCGCAGGAGCACGCGCATGCTCTCGGAGTGGCAGGTGTACCGGCTCTTCGCCGGCCGGCGAGGCGGATGGACGACGTTCCTGGCCGTGCTGCGGGATCGCCTCGAGGCGAAGGGCGTCGAGATCCGGCCCGACGGCCGCCTCGTCCGGTAGGGGCTAGCGGGCGGCCGGCGCCGTGACGATGGACGACAGGCGGGCGAGGCAGAAGCGCGACTCTTCGGGGGCGCGCACGGGCGGCAGGACCCGCTCCTCGACGAACGAGCGGTCGGGCTCGAAGTGGTCGGCCTTCAGCGGCCGGCCGCGGCTGACGGCATAGAGCGTGCCCTCGCCGACCTCGCGCATGCGCAGGCGCAGGCCCGTGTAGCGCTCGAAGAGCTCGAGCGCGCGGCGAGTCGAGGCGAAGAAGAGCTCGCGCTCGCCCTGGCCGATCCAGAGCGGCCGCCCCATCCCGCGGGCGACGTAGAGGCGGTCGGCCTCGCGCTCGTCCATCCAGGCGGCGGCCATCGAGCCGTGCAGCTCCTCGAGGGCCGCAGCGCTCGACGACGACTGCTCCGCGAGGGCGAAGATCGCCTCCGAGTCGACGGTCATTCCCTCCTCGGCGCGCTCCAGGCGGTGCCGGGCCAGGACCTCGTCGTCGTTCGCGATGATCCCATTGTGGATCCCGACGACCGAGCCGTGCCTGATCGGATGGTTGTTGGCCATCAGGCTCGGGTGGCCCTTCGTGTAGTCCCGAACGTGGACGAGCATCTGCGTCGCCCCGGCGGGCACCCGGAGCGCGTCGAGCAGCTCGCTGGCGCCGCCGCGCTGCTTGTGCACGGCGAGCGGGACGCCTGGGCCGCGGTAGGCGTACCCCACGGCGTCGGAACCGCGCTCGGATATGGCTGCCAGGAGCGTCTGGGTCGCCAGCATCTGGTCGACCTTGGACTCCTCGCTCAGGTTATATCCGGCGATTCCGCACAAAACGTGTTCTGCCCTTCGATGCTAGGACGTACCCCGGACGGTGGTGGCCCGAACGGCCGCAGAGACCACCCCTGACCATGACAGTAGCATCGTCGGCCGGAAGCGACTGACCATGCATCCCCTGAACGGTGCGCCTCCCCCTCAAGGCGCCGCTGGGCACCGCCGATACGGGGGACGTGGAGCACTCGTCTGCGGAACTTCCCCACGAGCGAGAGCCCGTCGAGATCGACGAGCCGAAGCTCGAGCTCGTCGTGCCCGAGCCGGCCGCTCCGGCCGAGCCCGAGGCCGACGCGGAGGCCGACGACGAGCCGGAGGCTGCCGAGCTCGACGTCCCCGCGCCCACCCAGGACCCGCTCAAGCTCTACGTGCGCCAGATCGGCGACGGCCGGCTCCTGACACCTGCCGAGGAGCGCGAGCTCGCACGGCGGAAGGACGAGGGCGACGAGTGGGCGAAGCGCCGGCTGATCGAGTGCAACCTCCGTCTCGTGATGTCGATCACGCGCAACTACGTGAACTCGGGCGTCCCGCTCCTCGACCTCATCCAGGAAGGCAACCTCGGCCTTATCCGCGCGGTGGAGAAGTTCGACTACCGCATGGGCTACAAGCTCTCGACCTACGCCACGTGGTGGATCCGCCAGGCCGTCACCCGGGCGATCGCCGACCAAGGGCGCACGATCCGGCTCCCCGTCCACGTCGTCGACCAGGTCCGCCGCGTCATGCGGGCGCGCCGCGTGCTGACGCAGAAGCTCAACCGCGACCCGCTGCCCGAGGAGCTCGCCAAGGAGAGCGGCCTCGAGCCCAAGCGCGTGCGCGAGCTGCTCGATCTCGTCGAGGATCCCGTCAGCCTCGAGACGCCGGTCGGCGACGGCGACTCCATGTACGGCGACATGCTCGAGGACACCAACTCCGAGCAGCCCGATGCCGCTCTCGCCGAGCTCCTGCGCGGTGTGGAGCTCCTGGCCGCGCTGGAGTCGCTAAACGAGCGCATGCGCCACGTGCTCGAGCTTCGCTTCGGCCTCAACGGCCAGGCGCCCAAGACCCTCGAGGAGGTCGGCTCCGAGCTCGGGGTCACCCGCGAGCGCGTCCGCCAGCTCGAGTCACGCGCGCTGCGCGAGCTCCAGGCGGCCGCTCCCGACCTCCGCCTCTACCTGCGGGCCGAGTAGCGATCCGGCCGGCGGTGCGCCCTGCGCGCGCCGGTAGCCTGCGAGGGTGGTCGGGTTCGTCGACGTCCATTCGCACGTCGTGCCCTCGGGCGACGACGGGGCACGCTCGCTCGAGGACGGCCTGTCGCTCTGCACCGAGGCGGCGGCGCGCGGGACCCGCGTGCTCTACGCGACGCCGCACGTCTGGCCGTCGCTTCCGCTCCCGCCCGAGCGCGAGCGGACGGTCCGCGAGGCCCACGCCGAGCTCGCGGCCGGCGCCGCCGCCCACGGCCTCGACCTCCGCCTCGGCTGGGAGCTGACGCCGCAGGAGAGCCTCCTGGCCGAGGACCCGGCGCGCTACCGGCTGGGCGAGCTCCCCGCGGTGTTGATGGAGATCCCCTTCCTGGGGCCGCTCGCGCTCTCCCTGCGCCTGGGCGCCCACATCGAGGCGGCGGGCCTCACCCCGGTGATCGCTCATCCCGAGCGCGCCGAGAGCATCCTCTCCGACCCGCCCGCCGCGGCCGGCCTGCGCGAGCGGGGCTGGCTCCTGCAGGTGAACTCGACCAGCCTCCTCGGCTCGCACGGACCTGCGCAGGAGGAGGCCGCCTGGGCGCTCGTCGAGGACGGCCTGGCCGACCTCGTCGCCTCGGACGGCCACCGCATGGCGCGGCCGCCGTTCCTCGACGCAGCCTACCGGCTCGTGCGAGACCGGGTGGGGGAGTGCGCGGACGCCCTCTTCGACGGGAGCGCCCTTGCGAGGCTAGCGCATGCCGACGGCTTCGATCTCGCGCAGCGACGCTAGGCGCGAGAGCGACTCGATCTCGATCTGGCGGACGCGCTCGCGCGTGATCCCGAGCCGCCGGCCGATGTGCTCGAGCGTGTGCGGCTCCTCGCCGTCGAGCCCGTAGCGGAGCTCGAGCACGCGGCGGTCGCGCTCCGGGAGCGACTCGAGGGCGCGGTCGAGCGCCTCCTTTTGGAGCCGCTTCTCGGTCACCTCGTCCGGGAGGGGCTCCTCGCCGGCGACCAGGTCGCCGAAGACGGCGTCCTCCTGCTCTCCGATCGGCTGGTCGAGGCTCGTCGAGGCCCGCGCCGCGGCGCGCACCTCGATCGCCTGCTGGAGCGGAAGACCGGCCTCGTCGGCGATCTCGTCGAGCGAGGGCTCGCGGGCGAGCTGCGTCCAGAGGTGCCGCTCGGCGCGGTGCATCTTCTGCATCCGTTCCACGACGTGCACGGGCACGCGGATCGTCCTCGCCTTGTCGGCGATGGCGCGGGCGACCGCCTGGCGGATCCACCACGTGGCGTACGTCGAGAACTTCAGGCCCCGCTGCCACTCGAACTTCTCGACGGCGCGGATCAGCCCGAACATGCCCTCCTGGATCAGGTCGAGGAACGGCAGCCCCTGGTTGCGGTAGTTCTTCGCGATCGAGACGACGAGGCGCAGGTTCGACTGGATCATCTGTTGCTTGGCGAGCATGTCGCCATGCTCGATCTTCTTGGCGAGCTCGACCTCCTGCGGCGCGGTCAGCAAGGCGTGCCGGCCGGCTTCGCGCAGGAACAGCTGGAGTGCGTCGGTCGTCGATTCGACGGTCGTCACGATCGGAGGCGGCGCCGGCTCGGGCTCTGAGGGCCTTTCCAGGAGCTCGATCCCGCGCTGGTCGAGCTCACGGTGGAGCGCGTCGACCTCGAACGTGTCGAGC
>JBOHAK010000152.1:0-1548 GCA_050697795.1 Gaiellaceae bacterium | reverse complement strand
GACCGGCACCTCCGCGGGCAGCAACTCCCGCAGCATGTTCACCTGCGCGTTGTAGGGCGCGACGACCTTGATGTCGGGGGCGCGCATGCCGGCCGCGAGCAGGCGCCCGATCTCCTCGCGAATCCTGGCCGCCTCCTCGGGCGAGTCCTGCCGCCGGCCCTCGTGCTCAACCGGGAGGTAGCGCACGCCCGTCCCGAACGGCGTCGTCCGCTCCGCCGTCCGCGGATCGGGCTCGAGCCGGCCCTCGTAGAACGCCTCCGAGATGTAGCGGCAGACGTCCGGGTGGAGCCGGAACGTCCGCTCGAGGAAGATGCCGCGATCCTCGGGGATCGTCCCCTCCTCCCCGAGCAGGTGCTCGAGCACCGAGGCCGCCGCGCCCTCCGGATGCGTCCCCTGGAGCACTTGGCCGAGCTGGAGCGGGTCGCCGAGCAGCACGAGGTTTCGCGCGCACGTCGCCATGGCGAGCGCGTCTGCGAGCGAGACCTGGCCGCCCTCGTCGACGAAGAGGTAGTCGAGCTTCGCGTCGAAGCGCGGGTCGGCGAAGAGCCAGGCCGTCCCGGCCGCGAGCGGCCAGTCGAGGCAGTCCGCGACGTCCGTGCGGTTCTCGATCCGCTCGCTCTCGTAGAAGGACTCGGGGTTCCCGCTGCTCGCCTTCTTGCAGCCGCGCAGGTCGAGCCCGACCTCGTCCGCCCCCGCCTCGACCTCGTCGAGCAGCTTGTGGATCGCCTTGTGGCTCGTGGAGGCGACGCCGACGCGCTTGCCGCCCACCAGCAGCCGCGCGACGAGCCGCCCGCCCGCCCAGGTCTTCCCCGAGCCGGGCGGGCCCTGGACGAAGAGGTGGCCGCCGTCCAGCGAGAGCAGGAGCCGCTCCAGCTCGTCGAGGTCGTTCGTCTGGATCGGGCCCGGATGCGGTGTGCGCCGCAGCACCGACTCGAGCGCCGGGTAGCGCCCGTCGCCGGCGAGGAGGGAGCGCCCGAAGCGCAAGAGCGCGTCCTCCTGTGCCTTCGTGAAGAACGGGGCGCCCGGTGCGAGCGCTTTGGGCAGTGGGACGTCGTCGAGCGTCGGCCCGCGCTTTAGGACGAGGCGCCGCTCCTCACGGTCGAGCTCGGTGACGTCGCCCGCGTAGAACCCGGTCGCCGGGTCGATCACGTCCTGCCCCTGGCCGATCTTGTGCTCCTGCGGCGGGTACGTGAACGTCCAGCACTGCGAGCGCGCCACCGGCTCGGGCCCCGAGACGAGCTCGAGCAGGCCGATGGACTCGGCGTCCTCGACGAGCTCCTCCGGCGAGGCCTCCATGCGGTCGAACATCGCCCACCAGACCGGCTTGCGCTCCCGGTCGTGGTAGTCGAGGAGCTCGCCGGCGCGCGCGGCCGCGGGGTCACCCGTCTCGAGGAGCGCGAGGCGGAGCTCCGCGCGCTCGACCTTCTCCGGCTTCAGCTCCTTCGGGTCGACGGGCGGCGGCGTCGGGATCGGCCCGAACTCGGCGATCGCCTCCTTCCGCTCGAGCAGCCAGTCGCGGAGGAGGTGCGTCGCGCGGCAGTCCTCCTC
>JBOHAK010000151.1:0-2126 GCA_050697795.1 Gaiellaceae bacterium | reverse complement strand
GGCCAGGTTGACCGCGGTCGGCCGGGAGGCGAGGAGCGCGGCAGCCGCCTCCTCGACGTCGTCGCCGCGGGCCGCCGCGAGCGCGTATCCGTACGCCGCCGCGATCCCGATGGCGGGCGCCCCGCGGACGGCGAGGGTGCGGATCGCCTCGGCCACGTCGGCCGCCGAGCGGCACTCGACGTACTGCACCTCGTCCGGTAGCACGCGCTGGTCGAGCAGCACGACCCGGTCGGCCTCGAGGCGAAGGATCTGCTCGGGCTGAAGATCCCTCACCGGAAAATGCGGAGCATTTTCCGGTGCTATGTCCCCTCGTCCCAGGACGCCAGGTACCTCGCCTGCTCGTCCGTGAGCCGGTCGATGCCGACTCCCATGCTCTCGAGCTTGAGACGCGCGATGTCGCGGTCGATCTCCTCGGGCACGTCGTAGACACGGCGCTCCAGGCTCCCGGCGTTGGCGACCACGAACTCGACCGAGAGGGCCTGGTTCGCGAAGCTCATGTCCATGACCGAGGCGGGGTGGCCCTCGGCCGCGGCCAGGTTGACGAGCCGGCCCTCGCCGACGAGATAGAGCCGCCGGCCGTCGGCCAGCTCGAACTCCTCCACGTTCGGGCGCGCCTCGCGCGTGGCGACGGCGAGCTCCCGCAGGGTCGGGATGTCGATCTCGACGTTGAAGTGGCCGGTGTTCGACAGGATGGCGCCGTCCTTCATGCGCTCGAGCGCGCCGCGGGCGATGACGTGCTTGTCGCCGGTCGCCGTGCAGAAGATGTCTCCCACCTCGGCAGCCTGCTCGATCGGAAGCACCTCGTAGCCGTCCATGAGCGCCTCGAGCGCGCGCAGCGGGTCGACCTCGGTCACGATCACGTGCGCGCCGAGGCCTCGCGCCCGCATGGCGACCCCGCGGCCGGTCCAGCCGTAGCCCGAGACGACGAACCGCCGCCCGGCGAGCAGGACGTTCGTGGCGCGGATGATCCCGTCGATCGTGGACTGGCCGGTGCCGTAGCGGTTGTCGAAGAGGTGCTTCGTCTTCGCCTCGTTGACGGCGACGATCGGGAAGGCCAGCTCGCCCTGGGCCTCCAGGGCGCGGAGGCGGATGACGCCGGTCGTCGTCTCCTCCGTGCCGCCCAGGATCTCGCCGAGCTGGTCGCGCCGGTCCTTGTGGAGCACGCCGATCACGTCGGCGCCGTCGTCCATCGTCAGCTGGGGACGGTGGTCGACCGCCGCGGAGATGTGCGAGTAGTACGTGTCGTCGTCCTCGCCCCGGATCGCGAACACCGGGATGCCGTACTCTGCGACGAGAGCCGCGGCCACGTCGTCCTGCGTGGAGAGCGGATTCGAGGCGCAGAGCACGACGTCGGCGCCTCCCGCGGCGAGCGTGCGGACGAGGTTCGCCGTCTCCGTGGTCACGTGGAGGCAGGCCGAGATGCGGACGCCGTCGAGCGGCCGCTCGCGCTCGAAGCGCTCGCGGATCGCCGCCAGCACGGGCATCTGCCGGTCGGCCCAGACAACCCGGGTGACTCCGGCGGGCGCGAGCCCGAGATCTTTGACGTCGTGGCTGGGGGCGGTCGTGGCCATGGCCGCGCGAAAGTCTACTGAAGCCTCCGCAGCCCCTGGGACAAGTAAGAGTCCGTTACGAGGCGTCGGCGCGGCCGTAGCGGTCCTCGAGCCGGACGACGTCGTCCAGGTCCGGCGTGGAGGCCTCGAGCACGAACGAGTCCTCGAGCGCACGCCAGCGGTGCACGACCCCGGGGGCGAAGCGGAAGGCGCGGCCCGGGCCGACGACCTCCACGTCCGGCGTGCGCCCCGGCTCCCCCACCTCGAGCTCGATGCGGCCCGAGTGCACGTAGATGATCTCGTCCTTTCGCCGGTGGAACTGGAGGCTGAGCTGCTCCCCGGCGCGGATGAAGAGCACCTTGCCGACGTACTGCTCGGTCGCCGCGTAGACGACCTCGTAGCCCCACGGCTTCTCCACCCGTTCCACGGGCACGGCGAAGCGGTCGAGGTCGAGCAGGTTCGGAGTCAAGTCCGCCACGGGGCGGTCATAACCCAGCGCCGCCCGGGGAGTCAAGCCACTCCGGGTGCTCGCCTACGTATTCGTCCGCCGCCCGGAGGTCCTTCGGCGTGTTCACC
>JBOHAK010000150.1:0-2514 GCA_050697795.1 Gaiellaceae bacterium | reverse complement strand
TTCAAGATCTCCGTCAAGTCGAGCTCCGTCCCGACGATGATCCGCGCCTACCGGATGCTCGCCGAGCGGGTCCCGTACCCGCTCCACCTGGGCGTGACCGAGGCGGGGCCGCCCTCGACGGGCTCCGTGAAGAGCGCGGTCGGCGTCGGCAGCCTCCTCATGGACGGCATCGGAGACACGATCCGCATCTCGCTCACCGCCGACCCGGTCGAGGAGGTACGCGTCGCCTGGGAGATCCTCAAGGCGCTCGGCCTCCGCGAGCGCGGCCCGATCATGATCGCCTGCCCCTCGTGCGGGCGCGACAACGTCGGCGTCTGGAACCTGGCCGACGCGGTCGAGGAGCGGCTGCGCGACTACCCGCAGGCCTTCGAGGTCGCCGTCATGGGGTGCGCCGTCAACGGGCCGGGGGAGGCCGGCGACGCCGACTTCGGCATCGCCGGTGGCCGCGACACCGGCTTCATCTACGCGCACGGTCGCGTGCTCAGGAAGGTCGAGTCCGACGTGCTCGTGCAGGAGCTCTTCCGCGAGATCGACGCGTGGATCGAGGGCGGCATGGTGCGGCCCAAGCGCCTCAAGCTCGCGAAGCCCGCCGCGCTCATGATGGCCGAAGCGGCCCAACGGCCGGCGTAAACGGCCGGGATGCGAGCCTCCCAGCTCTTCCTCCCGACGCTGCGGGAAGACCCCGGCGATGCCGAGGCGGTGAGCCACAAGCTGCTCGTCCGCGGCGGGTTCATCCGTCAGGTGAGCGCCGGCATCTGGACGTTCCTCCCGCTCGGCTGGCGCGTGCACGAGAAGGTCGTCAAGATCGTCCGCGAGGAGATGAACGCGATCGGCGGGCAGGAGATGCTCATGCCGGTGCTCACGCCCGCGGAGCTCTGGCAGAAGACCGGCCGCTACGAGATCCCGGAGGTGTTCAAGTTCTCCGACCGCGCGGGTCGGCCGCTCGTCCTGCCCATGACGCACGAGGAGACGGTCACCTTCCACGCCCGCGAGATCAGCTCGTACCGCCAGCTCCCGCAGATCCTCTACCACTTCCAGACGAAGGAGCGCGACGAGCCGCGGCCGCGAGGCGGGCTCCTGCGCGTGCGCGAGTTCATCATGAAGGACGCCTACTCGTTCGACCGCGACGAGGAGGGGCTCGAGAAGAGCTTCCGCCTGCACGAGGCCGCCTACCACCGGATCTTCGAGCGCTGCGGCCTCGAGTACTACGCCGTGCAGGCAGAGAGCGGGATGATGGGCGGGAGTGCGAGCGCCGACTTCCTGGCGCCGGCCGGCTCCGGCGAGAACACGCTCGTGACCTGCGAGAACTGCGACTACGCGGCCGACCTCGAGATCGCGCGCGGCGTCCCGGGCGCGCCTGAGTTCCCGGCGCGGCTGGACGCGCCCGAGGAGGTGGAGACGCCCGGCGTGACGACCATCGAGGGGCTCGCCGAGCTGCTCGGGATCGACGCCGCCGCCACGTCGAAGGCGATGCCGGTCGTGCGGCCCGACGGCACCCTCGTCCTCGGCCTCCTTCGCGGCGACGACCGCCTCAACGAGAGCAAGCTGGCCGGCGTGCTCCAGGGCGGCTTCCGGCCGGCGACGGACGACGAGATCCGCGCCGCGTTCGGCGCCTCCGGCGGCTCGCTCGGCCCCGTTGGCGTGTCCATGGAGGTGATCGCCGACGAGGCGCTCCGTGAGGGGCAGTTCGTCGCGGGGGCGAACCGCGACGGGCTCCACCTGCGCGCGGTCGAAGCCGGGCGCGACTACGAGCCGCGCTTCGCCGACCTGCGCGAGGCGAGGGAGCACGACGCGTGCCCGAGGTGCGGCGGGCGCTTCCGCTTCCAGACCGCGATCGAGGTCGGCCACATCTTCAAGCTGGGAACGTTCTACTCCGTCCCCCTCGAGGCGACGTTCCTGGACGAGAGCGGCAGCGAGCGGCCGCTCGTCATGGGAAGCTACGGGATCGGACCCGGACGGATCATGGCGGCGGCGGTCGAGCAACGCCACGACGAGCACGGCATCGCATGGCCGCGCTCGATTGCGCCCTACGAGGTGGAGGTCGTGGCGATCGGCGCCGCCGGACCGGAGGCGGTCGCGACGGCCGAGCGGCTCGCCGACGAGCTCGAGGCCGCCGGCGTCTCGGTCCTCCTCGACGATCGCGACATGCGGCCCGGCGAGAAGTTCGCGGACGCCGACCTGCTCGGCTGCCCGGTCCGCATCACGGTCGGGAAGAAGACGCTCGAGGACGGTCGCGCCGACGTCCTCGTGCGGGCCGGCCGGGCCGAGGGGCGCGTCGAGGTCGACGGGCTCGCCGGCCACGTGCAGGGGATCCTCTGATGGCGAGGAAGCGACGCTTCTCGACCGAGCCCTTCGGCCAGACGGTGCAGTCGCTCATGGCCGAGCGCGCGGTCACGTACCGCGGCCTCGCCGCGAAGACCGGCCTCTCGGCGGGCTATCTGAACCACCTCGTGCACGGGAACCGGCCGGTGCCGTCGAACGACGTGATCGAGACGCTCGCCAAGGCGCTCAAGG
>JBOHAK010000149.1:0-3617 GCA_050697795.1 Gaiellaceae bacterium | reverse complement strand
GCGTGACGCTGGTCGCCGCCGTCGAGAAGGGAGTCAACGAGCACGAGGTGGGAGAGATCGTCCGCCTGGGGGTGTCCCACCCGGCGGTCAACAGCGTCGTCTTCCAGCCGGTGACGCACGCCGGCCGGCATCTCGTCTTCGACCCGCTCGAGCGGCTCACGAACGCCGACGTCATGAAGCTCGTTGCCGCCCAGCTCCCCGACTGGTTCCGCCTGGACGACTTCGTTCCCGTCCCTTGCTGCTTTCCGAACTGCCGCAGCATGTGCTACGCGCTTGTCGACGGCGGGGACGTCGTCCCCCTGACGCGGCTGCTCGAGGTCGAGGACTACCTCGACTACGTCTCGAACCGCGTCCTTCCGGACCTCGAGATCCGCGGCGCGCTCGAGCGCATGTTCTCCGCGTCCGCGACGCCTGGGGCCGAGGCCGCGCTGCTTGCCTGCGAGAGCTGCGGCATCGACGTGCCGGCAGCCCTGGCCGGAGTGCAGGAGCATGCATTCCTCGTTGCCGTCCAGGACTTCCAGGATCCCTACACGCTGAACGTCCGCCAGCTCATGAAGTGCTGCGTCACGCAGATCATCCCGGACGGCCGCCTCATCCCCTTCTGCGCGTACAACTCGGTGGGCTACCGCGAGCAGGTCCGGTCGCTGCTCACCGGCGCGGAGGTCGCGCCGGTCGTTCCGAACGCGGCTCCCTTGCAGGCACTGCTCGTGGACACGCCTTACGGATCGAGGCGTGCGGCGGCCGCAGCAAACGCGGCAAAGCTGCTGCCGTGATTGCGGCAGCCGACATCAAGGCCTGCTGCGTTGCGGCGTACTCCTCTCCCGTGGCCGCCTGGCTCCTGGGGACGAGGTTCCATCCCGGCGGCGCCGCCCTCACGGAGCGTTTGATCCGGGCCCTCGCCGTCGGCCCTGGGAACCTGGTCGCCGACATCGCCTGCGGACTCGGCGAGAGCTCGTTTCAGGTCGCGTGCTCCACGGGAGCCCGCACCATCGGCATCGATCTTTCGGCCGACTCGATCGCTGCAGCCCGGCGTGCGGCGGCAGGCGCGGGCCCCGCGGGTTCGGTCGAGTTCGTCGTCGCCGACGCGGAGGCGCTCCCGCTCGAGGACGGTGCCGTGGACGGCGTTCTCTGCGAGTGCTCCCTCTGCACCTTCCCGGACAAGCAGCGCGCGGCGGCAGAGCTTGCCCGGGTGCTGAAGCCGGGCGGGAGGCTTGCCCTCTCCGACGTGATCGCCGAGCAGCACCGTCTTCCTTCTTCGTTGCGCACGCTCGACGCGTGGGTCGCCTGCCTGGCCGACGCCCAGCCGCTCCGCGAACTGGTCGAGCTCCTCCTCGGCGCCGGGCTCCGCGCCGAGGTCGTGGAGCGCCACGACGACGCGCTGGCGCGCCTCCTCGACCGGGTCGACGCCCGGCTTCGCCTGGCGCGGGCCGGGCTCGCCGCGGAAGGGGAGGTCGGATTGATCGAACGCGGACTCGACCTGGTCGCGGCGGCCCGAGAGAGCGTGGAGCTCGGCATCCTGGGCTACGCGGTGGTCGTGGCGCGGCGACCCGCGGACGGCTCCGATGCCACGAGGAGCCGAATGGGCGCATCGAACCTCGTGTGAGCGGCGAAGGACGCGAGCGCGTGCGGCGCGCCGTTGCGATCGTCGGGGTCCCCCTGCTTGTCGGGGCGCTCACGTTCGCCGCTCTCGCCGTCTTCGCCGACGACGGCCGTCTTGGCGGCGAAGCCGGCGAGGCGGTCGGCGCCCCGGCCGAGCCGGTGGCCGTCTCCCCTGAGGACGCGCCTGAGCTGAGCGGCGAGGACCCGATCACGGGCCAGGCAGTTGCCCTCGCCGACTTCCGGGGGAAGCCGGTCGTGATCAACATCTGGGCCTCCTGGTGTCCGGGCTGCAACGACGAGGCTGCCGACCTGCGCGAGTTCGCCGCCGACCACCCGGAGGCGGTCCTGCTCGGAGTCGACTTCCAGGACACCTTCAGCGGGGCGCGCGAGTTCTACGAGCGCTGGGGCTGGGAGCACCCGAGCATCTTCGACTCCTCGGGCTCGCAGACCGCGGCGCTCGGCCTCTTCGGTCTGCCCACGACGCTCTTCCTCGACGCGCGGCACCGCATCGCCGCCCGGGTAGTCGGAGCGACGGACCGTGCCGGCTTCGAGCGAGGGCTCGAGCTCGCCGCCTCCGGGTAGAAATGGACACCCGCGCGGCCACCTTCCGGCGCCCGCCGGTTGCCGCCCTCCTCTACGGGCTCCTCCTGGCTGGAATGGCCGCCGGCCAGCTTGCGAGCCTCGACGAGTTCGGCGCGGCGCTCGAGTCCTACGACCTGCTCGGGCCGCTGGTGCCCGCCGCGAAGCTCGGCTTGCCGGTGGTCGAGGTGCTGGTGGCGGTCGGGCTCCTGCTCTCGAGCCGGCTGCCGCCGCTCGCCGCGAGGGCGGCCGGCCTCGCGGGCGGTCTCGTTGCGCTCGTGTGGGTGACGCTCGCCGTGCAGGCGTTCGTGCGCGGCCTCGTGGTCGAGAACTGCGGCTGCTTCGGCGCGTACTTCGCGCAGAGGCTCCGCTGGTGGGTGCTGCTCGAGGACGCCTACCTGATCCTGCTGGCGCTCCTCGCCGCCCGGTCGGTGGGCGTCACGCTGCGGTGGAGGAGGCCTTTCGTCCTCGTGGTCGGCGTGGCCGCGGCCCTGCTTGCCGCGCCGACCCCGAGCAGCGCTGCGAGCGAGCGATGCTGCTTTCTCGTCGATGCGCGCGTCTCCGGCTGGGTCTCGATGACGGCGGGCGGCGACCTCGAGCATGCCGGCGCCTATTCCTACCGCGCCCGGTGGGGCTGGCGGGTGCGGCACGCTGCCCGCTACGTCGAGCACGGCCGCATCTTCAATGCCTTGACGCCGCTTCGCTCAGCGGCGAAGGGAGGCGTACTGACGGCACGGGTCTCCGAGGAGCGGGCCGGACTGCGAACGCGGGCGTGCGAGCGCCGGACGCGCCTGACACTCGGCGGGATAAGCGGTCGCGCCTACGTCTCCCTGGAGGACACGACTGAGGGCACGATCGCGCTGGTCGTGCGCGCTCACCACGCCGCGTTCCGCTCCCGCTGCGTGTCGGCGCCCGCCATTCCGTCGGCGCACGTCCATCCCGCTCCCGCCGGCGTGGTCCTCCGCCGGGCCAGAGCCCTGACCGTGAGCTGGCAGGAGCCGGTCCGGGCTGGCCGAAGCGGCCCCATCGTCGGGTCGGTCCGCGTACGGGTGCACCTACGCGTGGTTCCCCCGGCACGCCTCGCCCATGAGCTCAGCCGGCGTCCTCGCGGTCATCCTTCTTGAGTCTCTCGATCACGCGAGCGGGAAGGTCCGGGTCGGCGGGGGGCTCCTCGCGCCCCAGCCCGCGGAGCGAGTCGAGCGTGGTGAGGAACGAGCGGTAGAGCGCCTGACACATCTCGCAGCGGGCCAGGTGCCGGGACACGCGCCAGCGACGGTACCCGGTGAGCTCCCCTTCGGCATACGAGGACAGATGCCGGGCGGTTTCGCCGTGGGAGCCGTTGATGGCGAAGAGGAGGATGCTCACGAACTCTTGGATGCGTCGGCCGGTGGGACGGTCGCAGGCTAGCGAACGGGGCTTGGTAGCGTCCCCGCGGTGGA
>JBOHAK010000148.1:0-12648 GCA_050697795.1 Gaiellaceae bacterium | reverse complement strand
ATCAGCGGGTCGTGGGCCGCGGTCTGGTCGGTGACGAGGTCGAACTGCACCCCGCGGCGGGCAAGCTCGGGCACGATCTCGGAGGCATTCCCGAGCAGGCCGACCGAGAGGGGCCGACCCGCGCGGGCCGCCTCGCTCACCCGGTCGACGGCGACGTCGAGCGAATCCGTCCAGTCGTCGAGGTAGTGCGTCTCCAGACGCCGCTCGATCCTCGTCCGGTCGACCTCGACGCAGAGGATCGCCGCGCCCGCCATCGTCGCGGCGAGCGGCTGGGCGCCTCCCATGCCCCCCAGTCCGGCGGTGAGCACGGTGCGTCCGCTCAGGTCGGCCGTGCCGAAGTGCTTCTCCGCGGCCGCCGCGAATGTCTGATACGTGCCCTGGAGGATTCCCTGGGTGCCGATGTAGATCCAACTTCCCGCGGTCATCTGGCCGTACATCGTGAGGCCGAGCGCTTCCAGGCGCCTGAACTCGTCCCAGGTCGCCCAGCGCGGCACGAGCAAGGCGTTCGCGATCAGGACGCGCGGTGCCGCCGGATGCGTGCCGAACACGCCGACCGGCTTGCCGCTCTGGACGAGGAGCGTCTCGTCGTCGCCGAGCTCGAGCAGGCACCGGACGAGCGCGCGGAGCGCTTCATGGCTCCGCGCGGCCTTGCCGGAGCCTCCGTAGACGACGAGCTGCTCTGGGTGCTCCGCAACCTCGGCGTCGAGGTTGTTGAGCAGCATCCGCAGCGGGGCCTCGGTCTGCCACGAGCGCGCGTTCAGCTCACGGCCGCGAGGCGCCCGGATCGCCGTGAGGTCTCCGCAGAGCTCTTCGACGCGGCTCTCCAGGGAGACGACACCGCTCACGCCAGCGGCCCCAATTCGCGCTCGACCGCGGCGACGAGCTCGCCGCCGGCAACGGCCAGGGCAACCGCCTCGATGTCCCCCGCGAGCGGCCGGTCCTCCACGAGCGTCGCCGAGAGGGAGCGGACGAAGTCGTGCGCTGCACGGACGCCGGCGCCCGGCTCCAGCGGCGCGAGAAACTCGACGCCCTGGGCCGCGGCCAGGAGCTCGATGGCAAGTGCCCGCTCCGCGTTGGCGAGCACCTGCCAGCACTTGAGCGCGGACGTATTGCCCATGGAGACGTGGTCCTCCTGCCCGGCGCTCGTCGGAATCGAGTCGACCCCGGCCGGATGAGACAGGACCTTGTTCTCGCTGACGAGCGAGGCCGCCACGTACTGCGGAATCATGAACCCGGAGTTGAGGCCGCCGTCGTGGGTGAGAAAGGCCGGCAGGCCGTCTGAGAGGGACGGGTTCGTGAGCCGCTCGACGCGCCGCTCCGAGATGGAAGCGAGCTCGGCGAGCGCCATCGCGGCCGCGTCGAGCGCGAAGGCGAGCGGCTGGCCGTGGAAGTTCCCGTTCGAGACGAGCTCGCCCCGCTCCACGAGCACGAGCGGGTTGTCGGTCGCCGCATTGAGCTCGACGGCGACGGTCGACTCGGCGTAGGCGAGCAGATCGCGGCTCGCCCCGTGCACCTGCGGGGCGCAGCGAAGGGAGTACGCGTCCTGCACCTTGTCGCACCAGCGATGCGCCTCGAGGATGGCGGAGCCCTCGAGCAGCCGGAGGACGTTCGCCGCCGAGGCCTGCTGCCCCGCCAGAGGCCGGAGCTCGTGGATCTCCGCGAGGAAGCTCGTCCGCGACCCCTGCAGCGCCTCCAGGGAGAGCGCGCAGGCGACGTCGGCCGTCTGGGCGAGACGCCGCGCCCGAACGAGGGCGAGCGCGCCGATCGCCGCCATGAACTGCGTGCCGTTGATGAGCGAGAGGCCTTCCTTCGCGCGGAGCACCACCGGCTCGAGACCCACGCGGGCGAGCGCCTCGCCGCCGGCAAGCGACTCGCCGTCCACCGTCGCATGGCCTTCGCCGACGAGCGGCAGCGCGAGGTGCGCGAGGGGAGCCAGATCGCCGGAGGCTCCGACCGAGCCGCGGCTCGGCACGATCGGCGTCAGGCCCCGGTTTAGGCACTCGAGCAGGAGCTCGACCGTCTCCGCGCGCGCGCCCGAATAGCCTTTTGCGAGCGCGTTCGCCCGCAGGAGCATCGCGGCCCGCACCACCTCGTGGGGATACGGATCTCCGACGCCGCAGGCGTGGCTGCGGAGGAGGCGAAGCTGGAGCTCCTCCGCGAGCTCGGCGGGAATCGTCTTCGAGACGAAGCGTCCGAAGCCCGTGTTGATCCCGTACGTGTGCTCGCCGGAGCTCTCGGCGGCGACGCGCTCGACGAGCCCGCGCGCCCGATGGAGCTTCGCCCGCCCCTCCTCCGAGAGCTCTGCAGGAGCGGCCTCGACCGCGACCGCCCAGACGTCCGCCAGCGTGAGATCGTCTCCCGTCAGCGACACGCCGGTCGTGAGCGCCATCGGGCCAAGTGTATTGAGCCGGTGGCGGCATGCAGAGGCGCTCGAGGCGACTGGCGCGACTCGGGCTAGAGGCAGTCCACGCGCGTGAACCGGATGCGCGCCGATTCGGCCGCGTTGGTGACCGCTCCGTAGAACTCCAGGTAGAGGGGCTCGCGCTGCGGAACCTCCGCCCCCTCCCCGGTCACCCAGATGCTCTCCCAGTTGCCCTTCCCGATGGGTTGTCCGGACGAGCTGTAGAACTGTCCTCTCAGCTCGACGACGCCGAGCTGGGAACACTCGCCACCGCCCAGATACCGGAACTGGCCGGTGACGGTCGCGAGCCCGAACTCGGGCACGATCTCCGTCTCCGAGATCTCGAACAGGCCCTCCCAGCGTCCGTAGTCGACCGCGATCGTCCCCGGCGGGGGAGCCGGGGCCGCGGTGCGGTTCCCCTCGGCCGTCGTCGTGCCGCTCCCCTCGCCGTCGGTCGTGCTCGTCGTGGGGCCGCCGGTCGAGGCCGTGTCCGTGTCGGGTGCGCTGTCCGCGGTGGTGGTCGAGCCGACCACGGTGGAGGCAGGCGCTCCGCTCCCATCCGAGCCGGCCGGCTCGCCGTCGGCCGCCCTCGGCGCCGCGTCGTCGGAGCCGCCCGCGACCGCCGTGACGATCCCGAACCCCGCGAGGAAGAACGCGGGCACGAGCGCGACAACGGTCCATCGCGATCGCAACCGGCGCATCCCCACCTCCTCCTCGTCGTCCCGGATCCTCACCCCGACGGGCGCTAAGCCTAGCTCGCCTCCGTCCAGGGGCCAATGCCGCCGATCCGCTCGACCGCGATGCGAAGCCGGAAGCCGGGCGGCGGGTCGGGCATGGGCGGGAACGTGACGTCGGAGCCGAGGTACGTGTAGGCAAGCTCCTGCAGGAGCTCCGGACCGCCGCCCTTCTCGACCGCGGCGCGGCCGTGGACGACGAGGTACTCGCGGAGGCCGATCGTGTTGGTCACCGGCGTCTCCAGCGTGACCGCAACCCGCGGGTCGCGGCGGACGTTGCGAAGCTTCTGCTGCTCGCGGAGGTGCCCCGAGACGATGTCGTCGCCGTCGAGCCCGACCCAGACCACCGAGACCTGCGGGCTCCCGTCGCGGTTGACCGTGACGAGGTGCGCGAGCGCGTCGGACTCGAGCACGGCCCGCGCGCTGTCGGGCAGGACGCTCATGCCGCCGCCCAGTCTAGAGCTCGCCGACTAGTCGTCGAGGAGCCGCAGCTCGAGCACGTGCGAGGGGTCGAGGCCCTCGATCTTGAGCACGGACCCGGCGGCCTCGATCGCGGCGCCCGCGGGCATCAGGCCCACGAGCTCGGACCCCGCGACCTCGATCCCGCGCGCCTCGGCCTCGGCGACGATGCGGTCGACGATCTCGTGCAGGGCGGCCGCCTGCCAGTCGGTCACGTTCATGCTCACCTGCACGAGCCCCGCGCGCGGCAGGTCGAGCCCGAGCGCCCGCACGCCTCTGAAGCCGCCGTCGCGCTCGCGGACGACCCGTGCGATGGCCCTGGCCGACTCCACGTCGTCCGAGCGGAGGTTGACGTTGAAGGCGACGAGCGGCCGCCGCACCCCGACGAGGACGCCACCCGCGGTGGGGTGCAGAACGTCGGGGCCGCGATCGGGACGGAGCTCCCCGGCCTCGATCCGCCGCTGGAGCTCCTCGGGCCCGCCGCGGCGGAAGAACGCCGGCTCCCGCAGGTCCGCCGTGAGCCGGCCGTAGAAAAAGACCGGCAGGTGCAGCTCCGTCGCGACCCGGTCCGCGAGCGAGAGGGCAGCCTCGCGCGCCTCGTCCTCGTCCGCCGGCGAGAGCGGGACGAGCGGCACGACGTCTGCGGCGCCGATCCGCGGGTGGGCCCCGGCGTGGCTCCGCAGATCGATCCGCTCCGCCGCGCAGCGAATTCCGGAGACCAGCGTCTCGACGAGCTCCTCCCCGCTCCCGACCAGCGTGAAGACCGAACGGTGGTGGTCGGCGTCGGCGTGGACGTCGAGGAGGCGCGCCGGTGCGGAGAACGCCTCGCGCAGGGCCGCAAGCGCCGTCCCGTCCCGTCCTTCCGAGATGTTCGGGACCGATTCGAGGGGCAGCGGCACGGCGCGGAGCTTACGAGAACGGCGTCCGGGAGCCGGGATGCCGGCGACTACACTCGGCGTTGATCCTCGTATGGCCGATTCCCACCCCTACATGCGCACGTTCGTCCGCCTGCTCGGCTTCCTACGCCCCTACCGGTGGTCGCTCGCGGTCTCCGTCGTCCTCGCGGTCGGGTCGCAGGCCGCCGCCGTGACGATCGCGTTCCTCACCGGCGACGCGCTCCAGGGCGCCGTCGAGGCGGAGGAGCTGAGCGAGCTCTGGACGATCGCGCTGGCCGTCCTGCTCGTCGGCCTCGCGCGGGCGCTCTTCATGGTCGGCCGGCGGCTCATCTCCGGGCGGCAGGCGCTCGGCGTCGAGTACGACATGCGCGATGCGGTCTACGCAAAGCTCCTCCGGCTCTCGTTCGGCTTCTACGACCGCCATCAGACAGGGCAGCTCATGTCGCGGGCGACCGTCGACCTGCAGGCCGTGCGCTTCTTCCTCGGCTACGGGCTCATCTTCTTCTTCCAGCACGTCCTGACGATCGTCGGGGTGACGATCGCGCTCTTCGTCCTGGACTGGCAGCTGGCGCTCGCGGCGACGGCGTTCACGCCCGTGCTCGTCGTCCTCGCGTACCGCTACAGCCGCGTGTCCCATCCCGTCCTCCGAGACGTGCAGCAGAGGATGGCCGACGTGGCGACGGTCGCCGAGGAGAACATCGTCGGCGTCCACGTGGTCAAGTCCTTCGCGCAGGAGAGGAACGAGTCCTCCAAGTTCGCCGGCCGGACCGAGTCGGTCTTCGCACGCTCGATCGACGCTAACCGGCAACGCGCGACCTACGTGCCCCTGCTCTCCTTCCTTCCGCTGATCGCGCAGGCGACCGTCCTCCTCCTCGGCGGGCGCATGGTGGCGAACGGAAGCCTCGGGCTGGACGCGTTCTTCGCCTTCAACGTGCTGGTGCTCATGCTCGTGATGCCGCTCCGCATGCTCGGGATGTGGATCGGCCAGGCGCAGCGGGCGACCGCATCCGGCGAGCGGATCTTCGAGGTGATCGACGAGCTGGAGGACGTCACGGACGCGCGGGACGCGCGCGTCCTTCCCCCCGGCGACGGCCGCGTCGCCTTCGAGGGCGCCGGCTTCGGGTACGCGGCCGGCCGGCCCGTGCTGGCCGGGATCGACCTCGAGATCGAGCCCGGGCGGACGATCGCGCTGATCGGGCACACCGGCTCTGGCAAGACGACGCTTGCGTCGCTCGTGCCGCGGTTCTACGACGTGGCAGAGGGCCGCGTCACGATCGACGGCGCCGACGTTCGCGACGTCACGCTCGCCTCGCTCCGGCGCGCGATCGGCATCGTCGCGCAGGATCCGTTCCTGTTCTCGGCGGCCGTGCGCGAGAACATCGCGTTCGGCGCGCCCGCCGCGAGCGACGAGGACGTCGTCCGGGCGGCGCGGCTCGCCCAGGCGCACGACTTCATCGAGGAGCTCCCGAACGGCTACGAGACCGTGATCGGCGAGCGCGGGATCACGCTGTCGGGCGGGCAGCGCCAGCGGATCGCGATCGCCCGCGCGCTCATCCTCGACCCGCGGATCCTCATCCTCGACGACGCGACCGCGTCGGTGGACGCGACCACCGAGGCACGGATCCGGCTGGGCCTGCGCGAGGCGATGAAGGGCCGGACGACGCTCATCGTCGCTCACCGGCTCTCGACGATCGCGCTCGCGGACGAGCTCGTCGTCCTCGACCGGGGACGCATCGCGGCGCGCGGAACCCAGGAGGAGCTCCTCGAGGGGAGCCCGGTCTTTCGGGAGATCTACGAGCACGGCCTGCTCGAGCGCGAGTTCGCCGAGCGCGTCGAGGCGGCCGCCGACCGGGTGGAGGCGACAGGCGCATGAGCCGTCTCGTTTTCGGAGCAGATCGGTGCGCCACATGCGCGAATTTCGGTGTTAGGCTCGAGCCATCGGGTCGGGGAGGTGGGTCTTCCCATCTAGACGCGGGCGCGCGTGAAGCTCATGGCCCCCGGCGGGGAGGCGGTGGCTCCCGCTGGAGCGGCAGGCCGCGGCCGGACGGAGGAGCGCGACCGTGAAGGTCTGGCAGCCGGGCTCCCACCTGACCGTGCAGCGGGGCGCGGAGGTCAACGACTGGTCCTGGGCTCGCACCGCCCACCGCGTCTCCACGCTCGCGCGGCTCACGGCCCCCTACCGGCTCCGGACGGGGCTCGCCGTCGGCTCGCTCGTGGCCGCGACGCTCACGGCCCTCGCGCCGCCCTTCCTCGCCAAGCTCGCCATCGACGACGGGATCAGCGAGGGCGATCTCGGGCACCTCACGCTGATCGTCGCCCTCTTCGTCGCGGCGGGGGTCGCCAACCTGGGGACGAGCGCAGCGCAGACCTACTTCACGGGCTGGACGGGCGAGCGGATCCTGGCCGACCTGCGCAACAAGCTCTTCGGGCACCTCCAGCGCCTCTCGCTCGGGTACTTCGAGCGAAACCGCGCCGGCGTCATCATCAGCCGGCTGACGAACGACGTCGACGCGCTCGACCAGCTCGTCACCGACGGGGTCACGAGCCTGTTCCAGAACTCGCTCATGCTCGTCGGCTCGGCCGTCATCCTCTTCTTCCTCGACTGGCGGCTCGCGCTGGCCGCACTTGCGATCTTCCCACTCATGGCGATCGCGACGAGCATCTTCCGTGTCCGCTCCTCGCGGGCGTACCGCGCGGTGCGAGAGCGTCTCGGCCTCGTCACCGCCACGCTCGCCGAAGACATCGCCGGCATGCGCGTGGTGCAGTCGTTCACGCGCGAGGAGCGGAACCAGCGGCAGTTCCGGTCCGTGAACAGCCGCTACCGGGAGTCGAACCAGGAGACCGTCGTCCTGAACGGCCTCTACTTCCCGTTCGTCGACTTCCTCTCCGCCGTCGCGACGGCGACGGTCCTCGGCTTCGGCGGCTGGCTCGCCCTCAACGGGGATGTCACGGTCGGCACGCTCTTCGCGTTCCTCCTGTATCTCTCGAACTTCTTCGACCCCGTGCAGCAGCTGTCGCAGCTCTACAACACGTTCCTCTCCGCGGTCGCGGCGCTCGACAAGATCACGGAGGTCCTGGACGAGGAGCCGCAGGTCGTCGACCGCCCCGACGCCCGCCCGCTCCCGCAGATCGAGGGCCGCGTGCGCTTCGACGATGTCGTCTTCGGCTACGGCGACGGGCCGGAGATCCTGCACGGCATCGACCTCGACGTTCCCGCCGGGACGACCGTCGCCCTCGTCGGCCACACCGGTGCCGGGAAGTCGACGATCGCGAAGCTCCTCGCCCGCTTCTACGACCCGCGCGAGGGGCGGATCACGATCGACGAGCACGACCTGCGGGACATCACCCAGGAGAGTCTCCGGCGCCAGCTCGGGATCGTCCCGCAGGAGGGCTTTCTCTTCGCCGGCACGGTGCACGAGAACATCGCGTTCGGGCGGCCGGACGCGAGCGACGAGGACGTCGCCGCGGCCGCTCGGGCCGTCGGCGCCGAGGATTTCGTGCTCGAGCTGGAGGACGGCTACGGAACGGAGGTGGCCGAGCGCGGCAGCCGGCTCTCGCTGGGGCAGCGCCAGCTCGTCGCCTTCGCGCGTGCCCTGCTCGCCGACCCGCGCATCCTCGTGCTCGACGAGGCCACCTCGAGCGTCGACATCGGCACCGAGCGGCGCATCGAGCTCGCGCTGCGGCGGCTCCTGGCGGGCAGGACGGCCTTCATCATCGCGCACCGCCTCTCGACCATCCGCCGCGCGGACCTCATCGTCGTGCTGGAGCACGGGTGCATCGTCGAGCAGGGCACGCACGACGAGCTCGTGGCGCTCGACGGCCGCTACCGCTCCCTGTACGGCGACTGGGCCGCGGCCGCGTAGCGGCCCTCCGGGGCTCGCCAGCCGCCCGGTTCCGTATGCTCGCACGCGTGAATCCGCTGAGCGGCGTGTTCGGGGAGTCGTGGGAGCTCTACAAGGGGCACTGGCGGCACTTCGCCCTCATCGCCCTGCTCATCTACGCGCTCATCGCCCTGCTCACCATCCTGCTCGTGGCGGTGCTGGGCTGGCTCGGCGTCCTGCTCGCCGCCCTGGTCGGCATCGCGGGCGCGTTCTGGCTCCAGGGAACGCTGATCGAGGCCGTTCGCGACGTTCGCGACGGCCGCGCCGACCTCTCGGTCGGCGAGACGTTCGAGCGTGTCCTGCCCTCTCTGAACCGCATCGTGATCGCGGGCATCCTGCTCGGCCTCGCGATCGGCGTCGGGTTTCTCCTCCTCATCGTGCCGGGGCTCGTCGTCCTGACGCTGTGGATCTTCGTCATCCCGGCGATCGTGCTCGAGAACCGCGGGGTCGGGGAAGCGTTCGGGCGGAGCAGGGAGCTCGTGCGGGGCAACGGCTGGAACGTCTTCGGCGTGATCGTCCTCACGTTCGTCCTGCTGCTCGGCGTCTCGATCGCCCTCCGCCTGATCCTGTCGCCGCTCGACGACTGGCTCGCGTCGCTGATCCAGCAGGTCGTCGCCAACACGCTCGTCGCTCCGTTCGCGATCATCGTCTGGACGCTCTCGTACTACCGCCTCCGCGCCCCCGAGCAGCCGGGCGAAACGGCCGCGGCTGCCGCCGAGCTTCGGACCTAGACGCGCCGAGTACGCTTCCGGCATGCCGCTCCTGGCGCTCGCCTGCGCAGCCCTCGCGCTGCTGATCGCCGGCTGCTCCACGGGAAACGGGGACGACGAGCCGGCCGAGCCGGCGGCCGCTCCGACGCAGACGCCGACGGCGACGCCGGCGCAGAGCGGCCCCGGCCTCGCGGAGACGTTCGAAGGGATCCCGGCGATCGTCGAGGCCGTGGCGCCGAGCATCGTGGCCGTGCTCGTCTCGACCGGCCAGGGCGAGGGCGAAGGGAGCGGCGTCGTCTGGAGCGAGGACGGGGTCGTCGTCACGAACGACCATGTCGTCTCGGGCGCGCAGGAGGTCGTCGTGGCGTTCGCCTCCGGCGAGCGCGTGGCCGCCGCCGTCGAGGCGACCGATCCGATCACGGACCTCGCCGTCCTCCGGGTCGATCGGGAAGGCCTCCCCGCCGCGCAGTTCGCCGAGGAGTTGCCCGCGGTGGGTCAGCTCGCCGTGGCGATGGGGAATCCACTCGGCTTCGAGAACACGGTCACGGCCGGGATCGTGTCCGGCCTCCACCGCTCCATCCCGTCGGGCGGGCAGACGCCGGCGCTCGTCGATCTCATCCAGACGGACGCGGCCATCTCTCCGGGGAACTCGGGCGGAGCTCTCGTCGGTCCCGAAGGCGCCGTGATGGGCATCAACGTCGCGTACATCCCGCCGGAGCAGCGGGCCGTGGCGATCGGGTTCGCCATCCCCGCGCCGACCGTGGTCGACGTCGTCAGCCAGCTGCTCGAGGACGGCGAGGTCAGCCACGCCTTCCTCGGCGTCCGTCCGGCACCCCTCTCGCCCCAGCTCGCGCAGCAGGCCGGCCTCGACGCGGACGAGGGCGTGGCCGTCCTCACCGTCGTGGAGGGCTCGGGCGCCGAGGAGGCCGGAATCGAGCCCGGCGACGTGATCGTCTCGGCAGGCGGGGAGCCGCTTCGGAGCGTCGAGGACCTGTTCGAGATCCTCCGCAACAGGAACCCCGGCGACCGGCTCGAGCTCGAGATCGTCCGCAGCGGCGAGGACCGGACGATCACCGTCGAGCTGACCGGCCGGCCGGAGCAGTAGGCAGTACCCTCCGCCCCATGACGGAGCTCGATCCCGAGACCGAGGAGCGCGTCGAGGAGCCGGTCTCGCAGGAGGCCGAGCGGGAGACGCTCCTGACGCCCGCGCAGGCGGTGGCGCAGATGCGCATCAACGTCCCGCCGCGCGCGAACCGCACACTGCGCGTGCTCGTCGAGCGCGTGAACGCCGACCCACAGCTCAAGGCGTGGTGGCACGTCGCGAATGTCAACGCCGTCAAGCGGCTGGAGATCAACGACCACTCCTGGGTGCACATCCAGATCGTGGCCAACATCGGGCTCAAGCTCCTGCGCCAGCTCGTGAAGAACGGCGTCGAGCCCGGCGTCGTCCGCGACTACGGGATGAGCCGGGACGACGCCGAGGTCGTCGTCGCCCTCGGCGCGTTCCTCCACTGCATCGGGATGGCCGTGCACCGCGACCGTCACGAGGACTGGAGCCTCTTCCTCGCCGAGCCGAAGATGCACCAGCTCCTCGAGGGCCTGTACGAGGAGCCCGAGCTGACCGTCATCCGCTCGGAGGTCCTGCAGGCGATCACGAGCCACCGCGAGTACGGCCGGCCGCTGACGCTCGAGTCGGGCATCCTCCGCGTCGCGGACGCGCTCGACATGGCCGAAGGCCGTTCGCGGATCCCGTTCCAGCACGGCCGCGTCTCGATCCACTCGCTCTCGGCGGCGGCGATCGAGGGCGTCGAGATCAAGGACGGCGAGAAGGCGCCCGTCCTCATCGAGATCACGATGAACAACTCGTCGGGCATCTATCAGGTGGACGAGCTCCTGAAGGCGAAGCTCCGCGGCTCCGGGCTCGAGCCGTACGTCGAGGTCGTCGCCCGCATCGACACGGAGGCGGAGAAGAGCCTCATCCCGCTCTACCGCCTCGAGCTCTGAGAGCGTTTCGACTCCGCCGGGCGGCTACAATGGCCTGCCGTTGCGGGGTCGTCTAACGGTAGGACGCCCGGCTCTGGACCGGGTAGTCTAGGTTCGAATCCTAGCCCCGCAGCCTCGTGAAAGCCCCGCTCACGCGGGGTTTTTCGTTTGAGCGCAACGGCTCGCTCTCGTAACGGCCGACGGCGCGTGCGAGACTCGCCCGCGTGGCGAGCGGCGACCGGACGGCGCGATGAGCGAGGCGTTCCTCTGGGGGCTCCTGTCTGCCTCGTCGCTCCTGCTCGGCGGGCTCGCGGCGCTTCGCTTCCGCGTCGGCTCGCGGCTGCTCGGCCTGGTCATGGCCTTCGGAGCCGGCGTGCTCATCAGCGCGGTCGCCTACGAGCTCGTGGACGAGGCCTTCACGACGTCGGCCTCGGGCGGCGGCATCCCACTCGGCCTGACCGCCGGCGCGCTCACGTTCTTCGCCGGCGACGCCCTCATCGACCGTCTCGGCGGCGACGACCGCAAGAGCATGGGCGGCGAACAGGCGGCGGGCTCGCCGCTCGCCATCGTCCTCGGCATCGTGCTCGACGGCATACCGGAGTCGGCCGTCATCGGGCTCACGCTCCTGCACGGAGGCGCCGTCAGCGCCGCGATGATCGTGGCCGTGTTCCTGTCGAACCTCCCGGAGGCGGTGGCGGCGACGACGGGGCTCGCCTCGGCCGGCTGGAGGCAGCGGGCCATCCTCCTCCTGTGGACGGGCGTCGTCCTCGTGTCGGCGCTCGCCGCGCTCGCCGGGTACGGGCTCTTCGGCGACGCGTCCCCGCGCACCATCGCCTTCGTCCTCTCCTTCGCCGCCGGAGCGATCCTGACGATGCTCGCCGACACGATGATGCCCGAGGCCTTCGCGCGCGGAGGCAAGCTGGTCGGGCTCGCGACGACGCTCGGCTTCGGCGTGGCGTTTGCGGTCTCGGCGCTCGAGTAGCCGGTCGGCCGGACCAAAGGCGACCCGCGCCGGAGCACTATGGCGGCCCTCTGGTCGGCCGCAGAAAGGTGGCGCTCCCCGCGGGTCTGTAACCAGTGTCGCAGGCCTACGGCCGGTCGTCCAGCGCCTGTCGAGCTTCGGATTCCCAAACTTTGGGCTAGGTGAGACTCGACCTCAGGCTCGTTGCCGCACACGGGCCCCGTGTGAGATAAGCGGTGCGTCCCCGAGACCATCGGGACTCGTCGCTGAGGGGAGCCCGGCGAAGGACTCGGGCGCGATAAAGGAGGCTCGGCGTTCGGGCCGCAGGACGCCGGGCCTCCTTCTGCCCACTTGACATTCGCATGCGAGTATCCGCACAATCTGCTCTGCGCAACACAGCTTCCGATCGTCCGTCGGACAGCGAGCGCATAGACAGAGGCCGGCGGCCCGGCCTCTGTTTCTATAACGGCAGGCGGCGCGATCGATCGGCTACGCTGTGCCGCGCACGGCGCATTCGTCTAGTGGCCTAGGACGCCGCCCTCTCACGGCGGTAGCACGGGTTCGAATCCCGTATGCGCCTCTACTGCATTCGGCTGTAACACGAAGCCGCCGACGCTCCCCCA
>JBOHAK010000147.1:0-29281 GCA_050697795.1 Gaiellaceae bacterium | reverse complement strand
CCGCCGGGCTCGGGTCGCCCGCCGCCCGGTTCGGCGGGTCGGCCGGCCGGCTCGCGCGGGACAACTCGACCCGCAACCCGGCCCGGACCGCCTCGACGGCGGCCGCGCTCATGATCGGAATCGCGCTCGTGACCTTCGTCTCCCTGCTCGCGCAGGGACTGAAGAGCTCGTTCTCGGACGCCGTCGACGAGCTCTTCGTGGCCGACTACTCCCTGACCGCCGAGGGCGACTTCGGCTCGGTCAGCGACGCCACCGTGGCCGCCGCCCGCGAGACGCCGGGCGTCACCGCGGTGTCGGCGATCAGAACCGGGGAGGGACGGTCCTTCGGCAGCACGGTCGGTGTCAACGGCGTGGACGAGAACCTGAGCGCCATCATCGACATGTCCTGGGCCGAGGGGTCCGCCGAAGTGCCGGCCCAACTCGGGGCCGACGGCGCCTTCGTCAATGACGACTACGCGGACGAGCACGACCTCGGGGTCGGCTCGCCGATCGAGCTGAAGACGCCGACCGGCGAAGTGCTCGACCTGACGGTCGAAGGGGTCTTCGCCGAGCCGAAGGGCGGCTCGCCGTTCGGCGAGATCGCCGTCTCGACGGCCACGTTCGACGGCGCGTACGCCGAGAAGGAGAACGAATGGGCCTTCCTCAATATTGAGGGCGGCGTGACGGACGAGAACACCGCCACGCTCACCGAGGCGCTCGCCCCGTTCCCCGACGCCCGTGTCGAGACGCGAGACGAGTTCAAGGCGACCTCGATCAGCGACATCTCGACCTTCGTGAACCTGCTCTACGCGCTGCTCGGCCTGTCGGTCCTCGTCAGCCTGTTCGGGATCGTGAACACGCTCGTGCTCTCGGTCTTCGAGCGGACGCGCGAGCTCGGCATGCTGCGGGCGATCGGCATGACCCGGCGCCAGGTGCGGCGCATGATCAGGCAGGAGAGCATCATCACGGCCCTGATCGGGGCGACGCTGGGCATCGTCGTCGGCGTGTTCCTGGCGTTCCTCGTGACGCAGGCGCTCTCCGACGAGGGCATCGTCTTCGCGATTCCCGTTGGAACGCTCGTCGTCTTCGTCCTCGTGGCGATCGCAGCGGGGATGCTGGCAGCGATCTTCCCCGCCCGGAGGGCGTCGAAGCTGAACGTGCTGCGGGCGCTGCAGTACGAGTAGGCGGGACGGAGGGTGGGCGGCCGGTCGTCCGGCCGCCCACCTCACCCGGTTCATGAGAAGAGTCTCATGCCCGTCTCAGGCAGGCTTCACGTCGACCGGGGAACATCGCCCGCACGGGAACGAGCAGGCGATCGAGTCAACCGGGAGGGGACATGAGAGGGAGACGTCTTGTGGTGTTCGCGGCCACCGGCGCGGTGACCGCCGGCATCGCCGCGGGGCTGCCCGCCACGGCCCAGGCGGAGGAGCGCGTGTGCCGCGGGTCGATCGGAGCGCGGACGCTCGACAACGTGCGCGTGCCGTCCGGGGCGACGTGCCGGCTGACCGGCACGTACGTCAAGGGGACGGTCACCGTGCGGCGCGGTGCGACGCTCGTGGCGAACCGGGTCCGGGTCGTCGGCAACATCCAGGGCGAGAACGCGCGGAACGTCGTCGTCCAGCGAAGGTCGCGCGTCGGCGGCAGCGTTCAGGTGAAGCAGGGCCGGAGCGCCACGGTGCGAGGCACCCGCGTGATCGGGGACATCCAGTACGACGCGAACCGCGGCTACCTGCGGGCGAACGGCAACCGCGTCGGCGGAAGCATCCAGATCGTCGGGAACTCGGGCGGCGCCGAGATCTTCCGGAACGTCGTGAACGGCAACCTCCAGTGCAAGGAGAACCGCCCGCGTCCGAGAGGCGGGGACAACACGGTCGGCGGCAACAAGGAGGACCAGTGCCGCCGCTTCTAGGCGGAGCTCCCTTTTACCCGCCGGTCGCCCTCGAGAGGAGGTCGTCCAGCAGGTCCTGCGTCACGACCTCGTACATGTAGAGGTCGTTGCGGGGAGGCCTGAGCTCCGCGCGAGCGCGTCCGGTCGGATCGAGCGCGACCACGACGTGTCGGTCCAGGGGCCACGGGAAGTCGCCCGTGAGCACCGGGATCGGCGTCTCGAGCGATGTCACGGCGTCCACGAGGCTCACGCCCTCGTCCTCCAGCATCCGGGGGGAGTCCTCGACAACGACCACCACGTGCGTCTCGGGGTGCCGCCGTGCGAACGTGCTCAGCTCTCGCAGGAACCTCATGCCGGTCTCTGTTGCGGGTCGTGCGACGGCGAGGACGAGTGCCCGCCCCGAGAAGCTCGACAGCGCGATTCGCTCGCCGCTGACCACGTCGCGCCCCGTGAACGGGCCGATCTCGGGGGAGCGGGGCGGAGCGGGCCTCAGGCTGGCGTCGGCCAGGTAGGAGCCGGTCGCAGGACACGGGTAGGCGTCGTGGCTTCCACGGTCCAGCACGCCGCTCGGCCCTCCTGCGAGGAGATAGACGCCTGCGAGGGGGGACAACGGCGACGAGCCTAGGTACCGGCACATTCGTTCGATCACCTTGCCGTTCTCGTCGAGCACGGACACCTGGCCGTAGGCGAGGTCCAGCGATGCCCAGAGCTCCTCCGGCACCCGAACAAGGAAGAACCCGCCAGGACCGAGATCGACGGCGAGCGGCGTGCCCGTGAGCCGTTCCGGGCCGTCCTCGTCGAGCGGACGGGTGACCTGCTCGAACAGCTCAAGTCGAGCCGCTTCTTCCTCCTCGAGCATCCGTCCGTAGAGATACCAGGCCCGGTCGCCCTCCCTCTGGATCCAGGAGAGGAGGTGAAGCCCGGCGCCCAAGTCGCCCGCGAAGCAGCTCAGTCGAGCCTCCGAGCGGTCTGGAACCCGGACGAAGCAATAGCCCTCCGAAGCGGGGGCCGCCACGATCGCGGCACCCGGCGCGCGCGCGACTGTCCGGGCCTTCTCGCCGGCGATGTCGATGGCCCCGGTGTGCGTGACGGCATCGGCGCGGTCGAGGAGCTCGGCGACCTCGCCCGGACGCACGGGCGGCTCGGCCTCCGTCCACCAGTCCGTGAGCCCGGCCGCGGTGCCCATTCCGGCGATTCCGAGGCCCACCACGGCGATGCTGGGCACGATCCAACGCCGGTTCGGACTTTGGCCCCGGCGTCGGAGTCGAAACCTTCCGGCCCGATTCGCGGACGCGATCTCGGCGAGCAGATGCAGCCGGCGACACCGAGCCTGCTCGTGCGGAAGCGGGTGCTCGGCGGGTGCGCGATCGAGGTCGGTCATTCTCGGCTCACGGGGTTGCGCAGAATGTTGATCCCGTCCTCTTCGTGTCCGCCGGTGGAGCTGAGTTCCCGCAGGCGGGCGCGCGCTCGCGAGAGGCGCGATCGGACGGTGCCGACGGGAATCCCGAGGGCGAGGGCGGCATCCTCGTAGCTGAGCCCCTGCCATGTGCAAAGGACGAAGATGTCCTGTTCCCGCCGAGGCAGGCTCGCGAGGAGGCCGAGCGCCACGCGCATGTCCCGCTCGGCGTCGAGACGTCCGGCGGCGTCCTCGGCGAAGTCCGTCTCGGCGCCTCTGGCGGGAAGGCGCCGGAGCGCCGAGTCGTACCGTCTCAGGGATCGTCGCGCATTCCGGACCACGTTGGTTGCGACACCGTAGAGCCACGGAAGAGTCTTTCCGTCGGGCAGAGAGTCGCGGCGGCGCCATGTCTCGAGGAAGACGACCGAGGTGAGATCCTCGGCGAGCGCCCAGTCGCCGATCCGCCGAAAGCAGTAGTTGTAGACGGTCGTCGAGTGGCGGTCGAAGAGAATCCCGAACGCCTCGACGTCGCCGGCGCCGGCCCTCGCCCAGAGCTCGTCGTCGGACGGATCGCTCATCGGCTCTTCATGTCCGCATCTGGTCCCAGGGTTCCATAGCTCCGGGTCGACCCCCACCGGGCGGCTGCCCGATCGCCACAATGTAGGAATGCCGAAGACGCTCTTCGAGCGCGTGTGGGACGCCCACGTCGTGGCCGCGCCGGACGGGCAGCCGGCGCTCCTCTACGTCGACCTTCACCTCGTCCACGAGGTGACGTCGGCACAGGCCTTCGACGGCCTGCGCCTCGCCGGGCGTCGCGTGCGCCGCCCTGACCTGACGCTGGCCACGATGGATCACAACGTCCCGACCGACGACCGCCCGCCGGATTCGGTCTCCCGGGCCCAGCTCGAGGCGCTGCGGCGGAACTGCGAGGAGTTCGGCGTGCCGCTCTACGCGACCGGCAGCGGGCGCGAGGGGATCGTCCACGTCATCGGGCCGGAGCTCGCCCTCACGCGGCCGGGGCTGACGGTCGTCTGCGGCGACAGCCACACGTCGACGCACGGGGCGTTCGGGGCGCTCGCCTTCGGGATCGGCACGTCCGAGGTCGAGCACGTGCTCGCGACCCAGACGCTGCCCCAGCGCCGGCCGAAGACGATGCTGCTCGACTTCCGCGGGTCGCTGCCGCTCGGCGTGACGGCCAAGGACGTCATCCTCGGCGCGATCGGGCGCATCGGCGTCGCCGGGGGAGTCGGCCACGTGATCGAGTACTCGGGCGAGGTCGTCAGGGGCCTCTCGATGGAGGGGCGCATGACGATTTGCAACATGTCCATCGAGGCCGGTGCGCGGGCCGGGGTGATCGCGCCGGACGACACGACGTTCACCTATCTCGAGGGGCGTCCCGCCGCGCCGCAGGGCGTCGAGTGGGAGCGGGCGCTCGACCGCTGGCGCGCGCTGCCCTCCGACGAGGACGCGACGTACGACCGCGTCCACGAGATCGACGTCCGCGAGCTCGCGCCGCAGGTGAGCTGGGGGACGAATCCCGGCATGGTCGTCCCCGTGGACGGCGCGGTGCCGGATCCGGCGGAGTTCGCCGACCCGGACGAGCGCGCCGCCGCCGAGCGGGCGCTCGCCTACATGGCGCTCGAGCCGGGGACGCCCATCCAGGAGATCCGGGTCGACCGTGTCTTCATCGGCTCCTGTACGAACGCCCGGCTCGAGGATCTCCGCGAGGCGGCCGCCGTCGTGGCCGGGAAGCGCGTCGCGCCCACGGTGCACGCGCTGGTCGTCCCCGGCTCGGCGACCGTGAAGCGCGAGGCGGAGGAGGAGGGCCTCGACCGCGTCTTCGAGGCGGCCGGGTTCGAGTGGCGGCGCGCCGGCTGCTCCATGTGCCTCGGCATGAACCCGGACATCCTCCAGCCCGGCGAGCGCTGCGCCTCCACGTCGAACCGCAACTTCGAGGGTCGGCAGGGCCGCGGCGGCCGCACGCACCTCGTCAGCCCGGCCATGGCGGCGGCGACGGCGCTCGCCGGGCATTTCGTCGACGTGCGCGAGCTCGAGCCGGAGCCGGTCGGCGCGTGAAGCCGTTTCGCCGCACCGAGGGTCGCATCGCCGTCCTCGACCGGCCCGACGTCGACACGGATCAGATCGTTCCCAAGCAGTTCCTGAAGCGCATCGAGCGGACCGGCTTCGGCGAGTTCCTCTTCTACGACTGGGCGAAGCAGCCCGAGTTCGAGCTCAACCGGCCCGAAGCGCGCGGCGCGACGATTCTCGTCACCGGCCGGAACTTCGGCTGCGGCTCGTCCCGGGAGCACGCCGCCTGGGCCCTCCAGGACGTGGGCTTCGAGGTCGTCGTGGCGCCGTCGTTCGGGGACATCTTCCGGACGAACTGCCTCCAGATCGGCCTCCTGCCGGTCGTCCTGCCCGTGGAGCAGACGAAGGCGCTCGCGGCACAGGGCTCGGGCGCCGAGCTGGCCGTCGACCTCGAGGCGCAGACGATCGGCCCGTACGCCTTCGAGTTCGACCCGTTCGAGCGGCACCGGCTGCTCGAGGGCCTCGACGACGTGGATCTCACGCTCCGGCACGAGGACGAGATCGCCGCCTTCGAGGCGGCGCACCCCTCGGCTATCGCGACGACAGCGTTGTAAGCACGGCGTCCGCGAAGTCGGCGGTCGTGGCGCGCCCGCCGAGGTCGGGCGTGGGCGTCGAGGCGAGCGCCGCGTCCACCGCCGCCTCCAGCCGTTCCGCCTCGGCCGGCTCGTCGAGGCCGTGGCGGAGCATGAGCGCGGCCGAGCGGAGCATCGCGGCCGGGTTGGCGACGCCCTTTCCGGCGATGTCCGGCGCGGAGCCGTGCACCGGCTCGAAGATCCCGGGCCGGTCGGCGCCGAGGCTCGCCGAGCCCGCGAGGCCGAGCCCGCCGGTGACTCCGGCCGCGACGTCCGAGAGGATGTCGCCGAAAGTGTTCTCGGTGAGCAGCACGTCGAAGCGGCCGGGCGCCTGCACGAGCTGCATGCCGCAGTTGTCCACGAGCATGTGGTCGAGCTCGACGTCGGGGTAGTCGGGCGCGATCCGCTCCACGACCTGGCGCCAGAGGCGGGAGGTGTCGAGGATGTTCGCCTTGTCGACCGAGGTGACGTGGGCTCGGCGCCCACGTGCGATCTCGAAGCCGCGCCGGGCGATCCGCTCGACCTGCTCGGGGCGGTACTCCATCGTGTCGAAGACGGTGCCGTCGGGCCGCGTTCCCCGCTCGCCGTAGTAGAGGCCGCCGACGAGCTCCCGCACGACGACGAGGTCGACACCGTCGGCGCGCGCCGGGCGGAGGTTCGCGTAGACGTCGAGCTCGCCGCGGAGGCGGATCAGCCCGTGCTCGGGCCGCACCTCGCCGCCGTCGAGCTCGGGGGCGCCGACTGCCCCCATGAGGACGGCGTCGGCGGCCCGGCAGGCGGCGAGCGTCTCGGGCGGGAGCGGGTTGCCGGTCTCCCGGATCGCCGCGCCGCCGAAGAGGTGCTCCTCGAGCTCGAGGCGGAGGGGCAGCTCCCGCAGTGCGCGAACGGCGACCGCGGACACCTCCGCGCCGATGCCGTCGCCGGGGAGGAGGGCGACCCTCACGGAGCCGCCCCGGTGACGGCGCCCTCCGACGCGGACGACACGAGCGCCGCGTACTTCGCGAACACGCCGGTCGTGTAGCGGGGAGCGGGAGGGGCCCAGTCGCGGAGGCGGGCGGCGAGCTCGTCGGGGGAGAGATCGGTGCGGAGCTCGCGCGCCTCCACGTCGATGGTGACCGTGTCGCCGTCGCGGAGGGCGGCAAGCGGCCCGCCGCGGGCGGCTTCCGGCGAGACGTGCCCGACCATGAGGCCGTGCGTCGCGCCCGAGAAGCGTCCGTCCGTGACGAGCGCCACGGCGTCGCCGAGGCCTTCGCCGACGATCGCGGCGGTCACGTGGAGCATCTCGCGCATGCCAGGCCCGCCCGCAGGGCCCTCGTAGCGGATCACCACGACGTCGCCCGCCCGGATCCGTCGCGTCCGCACGGCCTCGAAACAGGCCTCCTCCGACTCGAATACGCGCGCGGGGCCGCGGTGGAGCAGCCGTTCGTGCCCGGCGAGCTTGACGACGCAGCCCTCCGGCGCGAGGTTGCCGTACAGGATCGCGAGCCCGCCCGTCGCCTTGAGCGGCGTCTCGATCGGAACGACCACCTCCTGGCCGGGCCGCTCATGGGCGGCGGCGGCGATCTGCCCGAGCGAGCGGCCGTCCACGTTCGGCGCACCCGCGTGGACGAGCTCTCGCTTGGCGAGCTCCCGTGCGACGAGCGCGACACCGCCCGCCTCGTGGACGTCCGTGGCCACGAACCGGCCGCCCGGCTTCAGGCTCGCGACGACGGGCGTCCGAGCGGCGATGCGGTCGAAGTCGTCGAGGGAGAGGGCGATGTCGAGCTCGCGGGCGATGGCGAGCAGGTGGAGGACGCCGTTCGTCGAGCCGCCCGTCGCTGCGATCGAAGCGATCGCGTTCTCGAGCGCCTCGCGCGTGATCACCTGCGAGGGCCTGACGTCACGGCGCAGGAGGTCCACGGCCAGGCGCCCGGCTTCCTCGGCCGCGTCTCCCTTGGCCGGGTCGAGGGCCGGGATGCCGTTCAGGCCCGCCGGGCTGATCCCCAAGAACTCGAGCGCGGTCGACATCGTGTTGGCGGTGAACTGACCGCCGCATGCGCCCGCGCCGGGACACGCGGCCCCCTCGAGCTCGTGCAGCTCCTCGCCGCTCATCTTCCCGACGGCGTGGGCGCCGACCGCCTCGAAGACGTCCTGGATCGTCACGTCGCGCCCGCGAAAGCGGCCCGGCGCGATCGAGCCGTTGTAGAGCACGAGTCCCGGCAGGTCGAGCCGGGCGAGCGCCATGACCGCCGCGGGGATCGTCTTGTCGCAGCCGACCAGGCAGACGAGGCCGTCGAGGAGGTGGCCTCGCGCGACGAGCTCGATCGAGTCGGCGATCACCTCGCGGGAGACGAGCGAGGCCCGCATCCCTTCCGTCCCCATCGAGACGCCGTCGGACACCGAGACGGTGTTGAACTCGACGGGCATCCCGCCTGCCGCGCGCACGCCGGCCTTCACCCGCTGGGCGAGCTCGCGCTGGTTGAAGTTGCACGGCATCGTCTCGATCCACGTGGTCGCGACTCCGACCAGGGGGCGCGCGAGGTCGTCGTCCGAGAAGCCGATGCCCTTCAGCATCGCGCGCGCGGGAGCGCGCTCGGGGCCGTCGGTGAGGGCGGCGCTCCGCCGCTTGGCGGGATCGGTCGGGCGGTCGTAGGGGTGGCTCATGCTCGGCCCGCTCCTTCCTTCGAGACCGAGAGCCAGAGCACGCGAACATCCCGGAAGCGGTCGGAGAGCTCGGCGGCGACGGCGTCGGCCTCGTCCTCGCGGGCCCAGGCGATCACCGTCGGGCCCGAGCCGGAGATCGTGGCGCCGAGCGCGCCGGTGGGCGGCTCTTCCCGGACGGCGGCCAGGAGCGGCGCGCTCGCGGCGCGATAGGGCTCGTGGAGGCGGTCGTCGAGCGCCGCGGCGAAGAGCCCGGGGGAGCCGGATGCGAGCGCGGCGCCGAGGAGAGCGGCCCGGCCGGCGGTGAACGCGGCGTCGGTGTGGGAGACCTCGGGCGGCAGTGCCGCGCGCGCCGCGGCCGTCTCGACGGTCGTCTCCGGCACGAGCGCGATCGGGACCGCGGGGACGTCGTCGGCGATCCGCTCGACGTGCCCGTCCCACGTCAGGCAGGCGCCGCCGCTGAGCGCGGCGGCGAGGTTGTCGCCGTGGCCCTCGAGGTCGACGCCCTCCGCGAGGAGCTCGTGCGGGACCAGCTCGCGCCCGGCGGCGATCGCCCCGGCGACGAGGCCGAGGGCGATCACGGCCGCGCTGGAGCCCAGACCGCGCTCGCGCGGGACCCGGTCCGTGAAGTCGAAGCGAAGTCCGTCGGCCGGCGCGAGGCGCTCGAAGGCCCGCACGCCGAGGTGCGAGCGGTCGGGCTCGCCGCCGGGCGCCACCTCGAGCTCGTTCCAGAGGTCGAGCGCGACCGCGGCGCAGTCGAAGCCGGCTCCGAGGTTGGCGCTGGTGGCGGGCGCACGGACGCGGACGGGCTCGGCGATCATCGGAGCCCTCCCAAGTAACACAGTGTTACTTGGCTTGGGGTCATGCGGCCGCCTTGGCGATCGCGTCGGGATCGGCCTCGACCGAGACCGGTGGGGCGGAGAGGCGCGCGGCGGCCTCCGGATCCTTCAGCCCGTGTCCGGTGACGACGCACACGACGCGGGCGCCGGCCTCCGGCCGCTCCCGCGCGAGGGCGGCCAGACCGGCCGCCGAGGACGGCTCGCAGAAGACGCCCTCCAGCGTGGCCAGGTCGCGCCAGGCGGCGAGGATCTCCTCGTCGGAGAGCGGGACGATGGAGCCGCCCGAGCGCGCGACGGCCGCCTCGGCCTCGGTACGGTGGGCGGGCTCGGCGATGCGGATGGCCGTCGCCATCGTGAAGGAGCGAGCCGAGGACTCCCCGGCCAGGAGAGGCGGCAGGCCGGCTCCCGCCTCGTCGAACCCGAGCGCGTAGGCCCGCGTGTTCCCGCCCCCGCCGTACGGCAGGGCGAGGGCGTCGGGGGCGCCGCCCAGCTCCTCGAGGATCTCGAACGCCGCCGTCTTCTGACCTTCGAGCCGATGGGGGTTCAGGGAGTTCACGAGCGTGTGGGTGCCGCGGCGCCCCAGCTCCCGGGCGGCGTCGAGAGCCGCGTCGAAGGGGCCGCGCACCTGGAGGAGACGCGCGCCGACCGCCTGCGCCTGGACGATCTTCCCGCGCGCGACCGCCCCGGCGGGTTGCAGCACGAGCGCCGGGATCCCTGCCCGCGCTGCGTAGGCGGCGGCGGACGCGGCCGTGTTCCCGGTCGAGGCGCAGACCACCGCCTGCGCGCCCTCCTCGAGCGCCTTGGAGACGGCGACGGTCATGCCGCGGTCCTTGAAGCTCCCGGTCGGGTTCGCGCCCTCCCACTTGAGCCAGAGCTCCACGCCGAGCCGCTCCGACAGCCGCGGCGCCGGGAGGAGCGGGGTCGAGCCCTCCCCGAGCGAGACGACCGGGGTCGACTCGCCGAGCGGCAGGCGGTCGCGGTAGCGGTCGGCGAGCGAGGGCGGCACGGCCTGACCCTACAGACGCACGGGCACCGGGCTCACGCCCAGCCGAGGCCGGGGACGCCGCGGTCCGAGATCACCGGGAGGGCCGACGGCGCCTCGCGGGACTCGGGGAGCTCCCGGATCTCCTCGAGCGCCGCCTGGAGGTCTCCCTCCGGCGCCTCGTGCGTGACCACGTGGAGCGTGGCGGTGCCGTTCGCCTGCTGCTGGATCAGCCGTGCGACCGAGACGCCGTGCGCGGCGAGCCGCAGCGCGACGTGGGCGAGCACGCCCGCCCGGTCCTCGACCCGGAAGCGGAGGTAGTACGGCGAGCGGGCCTCTCCGGCCGGCAGCCGCTCGAGGGCGCGCCAGCACGCGTCGTTCTGAAGGAAGCCCGTGCCGGTCGTGCCGACGACGCTGATCATGTCGGCCACGACGGCCGACGCGGTCTCCATGCCCCCGGCGCCCGGGCCCTCCAGGGTGATCTCGCGGATCGCGTCGCCCTGCAGCATGACCGCGTTGAACGCGCCCTCGACCCGCGCGAGCGGGTGGTGGCGGTCGACGAGCGCCGGGCCCACGCGCACGTCGAGGCGCCCGTCCGCGAGGGTCGCCTGTCCGATCAGCCGGACGACCATCTCCATGTCGCGCGCGGCCGCGACGTGCTCGCCGCTCACGCCCTCGATCCCGTCGTAGGCGACCTCCCCGATGGTCACGCGCGAGCCGAAGGCCGTCGTCGCGAGAATCGCCATCTTCGCGGCCGCGTCGGCGCCGTTGACATCCTCGGTCGGGTCGGCCTCGGCGTAGCCGAGCCGCTGCGCCTCGGCGAGCGCCTCCTCGTAGGAGGCTCCGTTCTCCATCTCCGTCAGGATGAAGTTCGTCGTTCCGTTGACGATGCCGAGAATGCGATGGACGTTCGAGACGACGAGCGACTCGCGCAGCACCTTGATGACGGGGATCGCAGCGCAGACGCTCGCCTCGAAGCGGAGCTGGACGCCCGCCTCGGAAGCCGTCCGGAAGAGCTCGGCGCCCTCGCGCGCCACGAGCTGCTTGTTCGCCGAGACGACCGGTTTCCCGGCTCGGAGGAGCTCCAGCACGTACCCGCCCGTCGGCTCGATGCCGCCCATCACCTCGGCGACGACCGCGATCGACGGGTCGTCGCGGATCGCCGCGAAGTCCGTCGTCAGGACGTCCGCCGCGGCCGGCTGCGGTCGCTCCATCCCCGGGTTGCGGACGAGCGAGCGCACCACGCGGAGGCGGTGTCCGGTGGCGCGCTCGATGTCGTCGGCGTTCTCCTGCAGCAGGCGGTCGACGGCCGATCCGACGGTTCCGTAGCCGAGGAGGGCCACGGGGACGTCAACGGACGCCATGGGCCTCCGCGCCGAGGAGCCCTTCGCGGCCGGCCAGCTCGCGCAGCTCGGCGCCGACGGACTCGACGGGATGGCGGGCGGCCATGCGCCGGAGGGCCGTGAGCCGCGGCCGGCCGTTCTCCTCCTCGGCGATCAGCTCGCGCGCGAAGGAGCCGTTCCGCACGTCCTCGAGCAGCTGCTTCATCGTCGTGCGCACGTGCTCGTCGACGACGACGGGACCGCGCGTGAGGTCGCCGTACTCGGCCACGTCGGAGATCGAGTCGCGCATGTGCGTGAACCCGCCCTCGTAGATCAGGTCGACGATCAGCTTCAGCTCGTTGATGCACTCGTAGTAGGCGATCTCGGGCTGGTAGCCGGCGTCCACGAGCGTCTCGAAGCCCGCCTGCATGAGCGCGCAGACGCCGCCGCACAGCACCGCCTGCTCGCCGAACAGGTCGCTCTCGGTCTCCTCGGCGAACGTCGTCTCGAGCATCCCTGCCCGGCCGCAGCCGATCGCGGCGCCGTAGGCGAGCGCGAGGTCGAACGCGCCCCCGCTCGCGTCCTGCGCGACCGCCACGAGCCCCGGCGTCCCCGCGCCCGCCTCGAAGAGCTGGCGGACGCGGTGGCCGGGGCCTTTGGGGGCGACCATGATCACGTCGTGGCCCGGCTCCGGCCGGATCTGCCCGAAGTGGACGTTGAAGCCGTGGGCGAAGAGCACGGCTGCGTCCGGCTCGAGGTTCGGGGCCACGTCGCGCTCGTAGACGCCCTTCTGGACGTGGTCGGGGAGGAGGACGGCGACGAGCCTGGCACCGCGAGCGGCCTGTGGGATCGTCCGGACCGTGAGCCCGGCCTCCTCCGCGGCGGCCCAGGACGGGCTGCCCTCGCGGAGGCCGACCTCGACGTCGGCGCCGGAGTCGCGGAGGTTGAGCGCATGGGCGTGGCCCTGGCTGCCGTAGCCGAGCACGGCCACGCGGCCGGAGAGGAGATCGAGGTTGCCGTCGCGGTACACGGTTGCCATCGTGCGGTCCTTTCGTTCGATCAGCGGAGGACGTGCTGGGGACGGGGGGTCGAAGGGACGGAGGCGCGCGCGAGGCCGATACGGCCGGTGCGCGCCATCTCCTTGAGGCCGTGCGGGCGGAGAAGCTCCTCGAAGGCCTGGAGCCGGTCGGGGGTTCCGACGACCTCGAAGACCATCTCCTCCGGGCCCAGGTCGGCGATGCGCGCGCCGAAGACGTCCGCGAGGGTCATCAGCTCCGCGCGCTTGCTCGGCGCCGCCGCGACCCGCACGAGGGCGAGCTCGCGCTCGACGGCCTCCCCCGCCTGGAGCGTCGAGACGCGGAGGACGTTCACGAGCTTGTGCATCTGCTTCTCGATCTGCTCGAGCTGGTCGGCCGGACAGCGGACCGTCAGGGTGATGCGGGAGACGTCGTGCCGCTCGGTCGGCCCGACGGCGAGGCTCTCGATGTTGAAGCCGCGCCTGGCGAACATGTTCGAGACGCGGGCGAGCGCCCCGGGCTTGTTCTCGACGAGGACGGAGACCGTGTGCGTCACGAGCCGGCCTCCGGCTCGTGACGCAGGGGAGGGTGTGTGAGGGAACCGGGAGGTTCCCTCACTGTCTCAAAGAAGGGGGTCCGTGGGGGAAACATGGTTTCCCCCACGAGAGAGAGCCGAAGGCGAACGAGCGTCATGCTTCGACCGCCTCCTCCTCGGGGAACTCGAGCACGTCGGTCGCCGCCGCCCCGGCCGGGATCATGGGGAAGCACTTCTCGGCCGGGTCACAGCGCGCGTCGACGACGGCGGTGCGCCCGCACGCGAACGCCTCCTCGAGGACGTTCTCGAGGACGTCCTCGGAGTCCACGGTGAAGCCGGCCGCGCCGTAGGCTTCCGCCAGCTGGGCGTAGTCCGGCACCTGGTGCGTCAGGTGCGTCTCCGAGAAGCGCTCGTCGTAGAACATCTCCTGCCACTGCCGCACCATCCCGAGCCAGCCGTTGTTGACGATCACGACCACGATCGGCAGGCCCTCGAGCACCGACGTGGCCAGCTCCTGCGAGGTCATCTGGAAGCAGCCGTCGCCGTCGACGCAGACCACGGTTGCGTCGGGCCTGGCCGCCTTGGCTCCGATCGCGGCCGGCAGCCCGTAGCCCATCGTGCCGAGCCCGCCCGAGGTGACGAACGAGCGCGGCCGGTCGCAGACGAGGTACTGCATGGCCCACATCTGGTGCTGGCCGACCCCGGTCGTCCAGACGACGTCGTCCCGGCCGGCGGTCAGGTCGCGGAGGGTCTCGAGCACGGCCTGCGGCTTCAGCCACTCGCCGCCGCCCGCGTAGCGGTACGGGAAGGCCTCCCGCCACTCCTCGAGCTGCCGGCGCCACGCGACCGGCCCCAGGTGCCCGGGGCCCGCCAGCCGCCGCAGCTCCTCCGTGAGCTCGGCGAGGGCGAGCTTGAGCGGGCCCGCGACGGGGACGTCCGCGTGGCGGAGCTTCCCGATCTCGGCGGCGTCGACGTCGAAATGGACCACCTTCGCGCCCGGGGCGAAGGCTGACAGCTTCCCGGTGACGCGGTCGTCGAAGCGCGCCCCGACGGCGACGATGACGTCGGCGCGGTTGAGGCCCCAGTTGGCCCACTTCGACCCGTGCATGCCGGGCGGGCCGTAGCAGAGCTCGTGCGAGTCCGGGAAGGCGCCCTTCGCCATCAGCGTCGTGATCACGGGGATGCCGCCTGCTTCGGCGAGGTCGCGGAGCTCCTCGCAGGCGTCGCCGTTGATCGCGCCGCCGCCGACGTAGAGCACGGGCCGCGAGGCGGCGAGCAGTGCTCCCGCCGCCTCGCGGACCTGGCGCGGGTGGACGCCGGCAGGTGGCCTCCACCCCGGGAGATCGACGCGAGGGGGGTACGCGTACTCGATCTCCGCCTCCTGCACGTCCTTCGCCACGTCCACGAGCACCGGCCCGCAGCGGCCGCTGCGAGCCACGTGGAACGCGGCCTTGAGGACATGCGGGAGCTCTTCGACGTCCTGGACGAGCCACGAGTGCTTGACGATGGGAAGCGTGATGCCGGTCGCGTCCGTCTCCTGGAACGCGTCGGTGCCGATCAGGCTCGAGCGCACCTGGCCCGTGATGCAGACGAGCGGCGTCGAGTCCATCCAGGCGTCGGCGATCGGCGTGACGAGGTTCGTGACGCCCGGGCCGGAGGTGGCGATCGCCACGCCGACCCGTCCCGACGCGCGGGCGTAGCCCTCGGCCATGTGCCCGGCGCCCTGCTCGTGGCGGGCGAGCACGTGGCGGACCGTCGTGCCGCGCGCGAATGCGTCGTAGAGCGGGAGGATGGCGCCGCCGGGGATCCCGAAGGCGACCTCGACGTCCTCGGCCTCGAGCGAGCGCAGGATGGCATCCGACCCGAGCATCCTCATCCGCTCACCCCCGCGAACTCGGTGTCGCGCCGCGCCGCCGGGAGCGAGGCCAGCAGCGTGTCCATGAACTCGCGCGTCGTCGCGCCGGCTCCGGACGAGACCATGTCGGGCGTCCGGACGCCGTTGCCCAGGGTCTCCACGACGGCCCGCTCGAGCGTCCGCGCGGCGCTCCGCTCGCCGAAGCCCTCGCCGAGCATGAGCGCGGCCGCGAGGAGCATGGCGCTCGGGTTGGCCACGCCCTGGCCGGCGAGCTGCGGCGCCGAGCCGTGCGTCGGCCCGAAGACGCCCTTGCCGTCGGGGCCCACGCGGCCGGAGGCGACCATGCGCGTGCCCTCGTGCGCGTACGCCGCCGTGCTCGCGAGCGCCTCGGCGAACGGCTGCTCGCTCGCGATCACGTCGAGGTGCGCCGGATCCTGGACGAGGCCGAGGAGCGCTTCCTCGAAGCGGGCCTGCTCGACGAGCACGCCGTCCCACCGGTCGGCTGTTTCCGCCAGCGCGGCCTGCCAGGCCGTGCCGGCGCCGACGGACGTGAGCCGGGCCCGGCGCGAGAACGCGAGGCTGAACGCACGCTCGACGGCGAGCGCGGCAGCGTCGTCCGCGAGCGGGCTGACGACTGCGAGCTCGCTCCCGCGCGCGCACACGCGCGTGATGCGCCAGGAGAGGTCGAGCTCGGCCTTGACCGCCTCGAGCGCCGGCTCGCGCGTCGAGGCGACGAGCACTGCGTCGGCGTCGAGGCAGGCCGCGCGGGTCGCCGTCGGGAGCGGATGGCCGAAGCGGCGCACGGCGTCGCCCCCGAAGGGCACGTGCACCTCGTCGACCACGAAGCCGTGCATTCGGGAGACCTCGGCGAGCGCGCGGCTCGCCTCGGCCGTCATCTCCGGACCGATGCCGTCTCCGGACAGGCACGCGACCGAGTAGCGCTTCTTGCGCTTCACGCTGCCACCTCCTCGAACACGTCGGTGAGGGTCACGTGCTTCCGGGTATCGGCAAGCCGCTTGAAGCGCCTGAAGGCTTCCTCGAGCGCCCCGCGGTCCAGCTCGATCCCGGCCTCGGCGCAGGCACGCGCGAACGCGTGGCGGCCCGAGTGCTTGCCGAGCGGAAGCGTCATCACGAGCCCGAGCTCCGCCGGGTCCATGATCTGGTACGTGGCCGCGTCCTTCAGCATCCCGTCCTGGTGGATGCCGGCCTCGTGGGCGAACGCGTTCGCGCCGACGATCGCCTTGTTCCGCTGGAGACGGTAGCCGGTCCGCTCGCAGACGAGCCGCGAGGCCCGCCCGATCTCGCCGGCGACGACGCCGGTCTCGCACTCGAAGGCGTCGGCCCGGACGCGGAGCCCCATGACGACCTCCTCGAGCGCGGCGTTGCCGGCCCGCTCGCCGAGCCCGTTGAGCGTGCACTCGATCTGGGTCGCCCCGGCCCGCACGCCTGCGAGCGAGTTGGCGACGGCGAGGCCGAGGTCGTCGTGGCAGTGGACGGAGAGGGTGACGTCGAGGAGCTCGGGGCAGAGCCGCTGCACCTCGCGCAGGAACTCGGCGTACTCGTCGGGCAGGCAGTAGCCGACCGTGTCGGGGAGGTTGAGCGTGGTCGCGCCCGCGTCGATCGCCTCGCCGCAGACGTGGGCGACGAAGCCCGGGTCGGAGCGGGTCGCGTCCTCGCACGAGAACTCGACCTCGTCGGCGCGGTCCCGGGCATAGCCGACGGCCCAGCGCGCCTGGCGCACGACTTCGCGCGGCTCGAGGCGGAGCTTGCGCTCCATGTGGATCGGGCTCGTGGCGATGAAGACGTGGATGCGGGAGCGGCTCGCGCCGGCGAGCGACTCCGCGGCGGCGTCGAGGTCCTCCGCGCGCGTCCGGGCGAGCGCGGCGACGGTGGGGCGCGCGACTGCGGCGGTGACGGCGCGGACGCCCTCGAAGTCGCCGGGCGAGGAGACCGGGAAGCCGGCCTCGACGACGTCGACCCCGAGCCGCTCGAGCTGCGCGCCGATCTCCGCCTTCTCGTCGGGCGTGAGCGCGATGCCCGGCGACTGCTCGCCGTCGCGCAACGTCGTGTCGAAGATCGTGATCCTGCGGCTCAAAGCTCATCCTCCTTGCCCTCGTCTGAGGGCGGACTACTCCTGTGACTCGGTCGGCGTATGCGCCGTGAACGGCGCGTGAGTCGTTTCTCCCCCTAGAGGGGGAGAATGAGGATGACGACGAGGACGATCGCCGACGCCGCGGCGGAGCCGATGGCGCGGAGCGATGTGAGCGTGTGCCTCGTCAAGATTGGAGAAGTGTGGTGATCCGGGGAAAGCATGTCAAGCCCCAATCGCATGAGATATCGGCACGAGACGCGCACAGCTTGACCCGCGGCCGCGTTCGTCATAGTTACGCGGGCCAGCCGAGAGGAGGGAGCGCGTGAACGACACTCACTTCGACGCCGTCGTCGTCGGCTCGGGCTTCGGCGGCTCCGTCTCCGCCTTCCGCCTCGCCGAGGCGGGCAAGTCGGTCTGCGTCCTGGAGCGCGGGAAGCCGTACCCGCCGGGCTCCTTCCCGCGCAGCCCCCGCGCCCTCGCCCAGGCGTTCTGGGACCCGAGCGAGGGCCTGTACGGGATGTTCAACCTGTGGTCCTTCCGCGGCATCGGGGCGCTCGTCTCGAGCGGGCTCGGCGGCGGGTCGCTCATCTACGCCAACGTGCTCCTGCGCAAGGACGAGAAGTGGTTCGTGCAGGAGGACCTCGCGAACGGCGGCTACGAGCACTGGCCGGTGAGCCGCGCCGACCTCGACCCGCACTACGACCGCGCCGAGCGGATGCTGAACGCGCAGCGCTATCCGTTCGACCACGCCCCCTTCGACGGGACTCCGAAGACCGCCGCCTTCAAGGAGGCAGCCGACCGGCTGGGGCGTGAGTTCCTGCTCCCGCCGCTCGCCGTGACCTTCGCCAACGACGGTGAGGCGCCGGTGCCGGGCGAGCCCATCCGCGAGGAGCACCCGAACCTGCACGGGCGGACGCGCTACACGTGCCGGCTCGTCGGCGAGTGCGACATCGGCTGCAACTACGGCTCGAAGAACACGCTCGACTACAACTACCTCTCGGCCGCGAAGCGGCTGGGCGCGGAGCTGAGGACGCGCTGCGAGGTGCGCTCGTTCGCCCCGCGCGAGAGCGGCGGCTACGTCGTCCGCTTCGTGGAGCACGACCCGGCCGACGAGGGCCGGAAGATCGACACGCACTCGAGCGCGGTGCGGCCGGAGCGCGAGGTGACGTGCGACCGGCTCGTGCTCTCGGCCGGGACGCTCGGCTCCACCTATCTCCTGCTTCGCAACCGGGACGCCTTCCCCGGGCTGAGCCGGCAACTGGGGACACGCTTCGGCGGCAACGGCGACCTGCTCACGTTCGCGCTCAAGGCGCGCCACCCGGACGGCTCGCCGCGCATCATCGATCCCGGCTACGGGCCGGTGATCACGAGCGCGATCCGGATGCCCGACGCGCTCGACGGCGGCGAGGGCCGCGGCTTCTACGTCCAGGACGCCGGGTATCCGGAGTTCCTGAGCTGGGTGATCCACGCGACGCAGGGCCCCGGGGCGCTCTGGCGCTGGCGGCGCGTCGCGGCGCGGATCCTCCTCAGCCTGCTGCGCCGCCAGCCGGAGGTCGACCTTTCCGCCGAGGTCGCCTCGCTCCTCTCCGACACCGGCGTCTCGGCCGGCTCGCTGCCGCTCCTCGGCATGGGCCGTGACATCCCGGACGGGCGCATGACCCTCACCGACGGCAAGCTCGACGTCGACTGGGTGAAGGGGAAGTCTGGCCCGTTCTTCGACCGGCTGCGGGACTTCTCCAAGGACATCGCCGGCGCGCTCGGCGCGGACTTCAAGTCGAACCCGACGTGGTACCTCGGCCGGGTCATCACCGTGCATGCGCTCGGCGGCTGCCCGCTGGGCCGGAGCCCGGAGGAGGGCGTCGTCGACGAGTGGGGCGAGGTGTTCGGCTATCCCGGCTTCACGATCGCCGACGGCTCCGTCATGCCGGGGCCGGTGGGCCCGAACCCGTCGCTCACGATCGCCGCGCTCGCGGACCGCTTCGCCGACCGGGCGACCGGGAACGCCTGAGACAGGTCGTGGCCGCGAAGACCGGGAAGGACGGGAGGCCGGTCCTCGCCTTCGCCTCGGCGGAGGAATGGGAGGCCTGGCTCGAGCGGGAGCACGCCGCTTCCGACGGCATCTGGGTGAAGTTCGCCAAGAAGGGGTCAGGCGTGGCGAGCGTTACCTATTCGGAGGCCGTCGAGGTCGGACTCTGCTACGGCTGGATCGACAGCCTGACCCGCTCGGTCGACGAGCGTTTCTACGTGCAGAAGTTCACCCCGCGGCGCGCCCGGAGCAAGTGGTCGCGGGTCAACCGCGACAAGGTCGATGACCTCGTGAGGCAGGGCAGGATGAAGCCGGCCGGCCTCGCGGAGGTCGAGCTGGCGAAGAAGGACGGCCGCTGGGAAGCGGCATACTCCTCACCCGCCAACGTCACCGTGCCGGACGACCTGCAGCAGGCGCTGGATGCGAGCCCGAAGGCCGCGGAGTTCTTCGCCACGCTCAACAAGTCGAACCGGTTCGCGATCGTCTACCAGCTCCAGGACGCGAAGAAGCCGGAGACGCGAACGCGGCGCCTCGAGAAGTTCGTCGCGATGCTCGAGCGGGGCGAGAAGCTCTACTAGGGCTCGAACCGCGGGCGGAAGAAGATCCGTGTCTTGCGGCTCTCTCGGAGGGCGTCCTCGGCGATCGCCTCGTCCATCCACGCCGGATGCGGGACGGACGCCGGGGGCCAGTCGCCGACGACGAGCGCGCGCGCGTGGCGGCGCAGCGCCACCTCCGCCATGAGGTAGCCGTGGTTCTCGAGCACGCCGATCTCGCCGGGCGAGAAGACGTCGAGGTCGATGCGGATCGGGGCGATGAAGTCACGGATGAGCCGCTCGGAGTAGGGCGGCGGGGGAGGGTCGTGCTCGTAGCTCGCCGGGCGCGAGGCGATGCCCCAGTAGGCGCCCTCGAGGTCGCCGCGGATGAACTCGCTGACGAGCCAGCGCTTGCGCACCTCGGTCGCCTGCTCGAGGAACGTCACGCCGTAGCGCAGCGCGCTCCACAGCCAGCCGACGTCGGGCTCCGGCTTGAAGGACGGGGCAGCGTCGGAGACGAGCACGACGGCGTGGTCGCGCCACACCGGCTCGACGCCGAGGTTGTCGTAGACGCCGCCGTCGGAGAGGTCGATCTTTCCGACGAGCTCGTCGCGGTCGGCCTCGGCATACGTCCCGCCCGTGAGCGCCGAGGGCTCCTGTTTCGCGGTCGCCGCCCCGAACGCGCCGGGAACGCACGAGGACGCGGCGACCGCCTGCGCGAGCGTCCACCCGCCTAGCTCGCCGAAGCCGGCCGAGATGCTCCCGACCCGCTTCTCGCCGGTGTCGAAGACCCACTGGTCGCGGAAGCGCATGTCGCTCGCGAGGAAGACGAAGCGCGGCCGCTCGGGCAGGTCGACGAGGCGGCCTGGGGCCGGTCCCTGCTCGTAGGCCGCCGCCAGGGCCTCGCTCTGCGCGCCCGGTATGAACCAGTTGCGCGGCTTCAGCCGGGCCAGCGCGGCCCCCGTGCGGACGTCTTTCGCCGTGAACTGCCGCAGCGGCCCGGCCACACCGTCATCGAAACCGTCGATCGCCTTGCCCGGCTCGGCCGGGGCGCCTCTCCGGGCCATGAACGTCGCGATCTGGGCCAGCATGATGCTCCCGCCGGAGACCGCGGTGAACGTGTCGATGCGCGAGAGGAGCCCGAGCTCGTTCAGGCGGCGCAGCGCCCCGAGGTGGAAGAGCGCCGCCCGGTAGCCGCCGCCGGACATGCAGAGCGCGACGCCCTTGCGCTTCTCCTTCGGCAGGGGCAGGAAGGTGGTGAGCCCGTGCGTCGTCGCGGTCTCGCTCAAGTGCGTCATGCGGCGGGAGCGTAGACTGACATGACCTCGGCGAGCATCTCCTCGCGCGAGGCGAAGCGGCGCTCGTCGTAGCAACCGAGCGGGTGCTCGAGCACGTTCGAGAGGCACTTGTTGCAGTACGTGCACGGCCTCGGCGGGACGTCGTGCCCCTGGCGGAAGAGCTCGACGAGGTCGTTGTTGGCGATCAGCCCGCGCGCGATCGAGACGGCGTCGCACTTCCCGCTCTCGATCGCGTCCGCGATCCCGGAGGCCCGCTGGAAGCCGCCCGTCACGATGACCGGGATCCCGACCGCCTTCTTCACCGCCTCCGCGTCGGGCAGGCAGCGGCCTTCGACGGTGGCCGGGTCGCGCTCCCAGCGGTGCTTCATCACCCGGTTCGCGGGCCAGGTGCGGAACATGAGGTAGTTGCGGAACGTGTAGATGCCGCTCGAGAGGAAGGCGTCGTAGGTCCGCACCATGTCGTCGATGGAGAACTCCCCCGCGGGGTTCTCGGGGTGGGGAAACGTATTTCCCGAGGAGACGTGGATCGCGTCGGCGCCGGCCTCCTCGAGCCAGCGGCAGACCTGCACCGAGTCCTCGATCGTGTTCCCCTTCCCGATCCAGGGGAGGAAGGCGTTCCCGTGCTCGGTGGTCGAGACCTTCACCTGGACGTGGAAGTCGTGCCCCACCTCGGCGCGGATGGCGCGCACCGTCTCGAGCAGGAAACGCGCGCGGTTCTCGAGCGGCCCGCCGTACTCGTCCTCCCGGTCGTTGATCGCGGAGGAGAGGAACTGCGTGAAGACGTAGCCGTTCGCCCCGTGCACCTCGACGCCGTCCAGGCCGGCCGCGCGGGCCCGGCGCGCGCCGGCGGCGAACGAGCGCTTGATCGCCTCGATGTCGGCCTTGGCCGCGCGCTCGGTCTCGAAGCCGTGCAGCGGGTCCGGCTTGTCCGTCGAGCTCAGGCCCTTGCGGAAGGGGAGGGTCGGGACGTCCCGCTGGCGCCCGGCGTGCGCGAGCTGGACGACGTACTTGCAGCCGTGCTCGTGCACCCGCTCGCCGAGCTCGCGCCAGAACGGGATGCGCTCGTCGCGCTCGATCGCCGCGAAGCTCGGGACGATCTTGCCCCGCTCGTCCACGGCCGTCCAGGACGAGAGGATGGCGCCGACGCCGCCTCGCGCGAACTTCAGCTCCCAGTTGATGCGGGCCTGCGTGCCCGTGCCGTCGTAGTGGTCGAAGCGTCCGGCGACGTTGGAGCGGAAGATCCGGTTCTTCACCTCGAGGTTGCGGAAGCGGAGCGGCCGGAAGATCGTCTCGGCGCTCATGCGGCCTCGGACGGAGCCGCCGCGTCCTCGAAGACCGACATCGCGGCGCGGATCATGTCCTGGTGGGAGTCGAAGCGCGCCTCCTCGTAGCAGGCGAGCGGGTGCTCGACGAAGCTGAAGAGGCACTTGTTGCAGTAGGTGCACGGCCTCGGCGCGCGGTCGCGGCCCTGCTCGAAGTGGCGCACGAGGTCGGGGTTCGCGACGAGCGGCCGCGCGATCGTGACGCCGTCGCAGTCGCCGCGCTCGATCGACGCCGCGATCACGGACCCCGTCTGGAAGCCGCCCGTGCACACGACGGGGATCGAGACGGCGCCCTTCACGGCGCGGGAGTCCTCGAGGTTGATCCCCTCGACCTCGCGGTCCCTGTGCGGCCGCGTCCACCACCAGCTGAACGCCTTGTTGAATGGCGGCGTGCGGAAGGTCAGATAGTTGCGGAACGTGTACTTCCCGCTCGAGAGGAGCACGTCGAAGGTCTTCACGACCTGGGAGGCCGGGAAGTCGCCGGCCGGGTTGCGCGGATGCGGGAAGCCTCCCCCGGCGCTCACGTGCAGGTAGTCGGTGCCCGCCTCCTCGAGCCAGCGGCACATCTGGAGCGACTCCTGCAGCGTGTTCCCCTTCGGCAGCCAGGGCAGGAGCTCGTTCAGCCGCTCCTGGATCGAGATCTTGTAGCCGACGCAGAAGTCCGGCCCGACCGCCTCGCGGATCGCACGCACGACCTCGAGCCCGAAGCGCGCGCGGTTCTCGAGCGGACCGCCGTAGGCGTCCTCGCGGTCGTTGATGCCCGAGGAGAGGAACTGCGTGGGCAGCATCCCGTTCGCGCCCGCGACCTCGATCCCGTCGAGGCCGGCCTCCTTCGCCCGCCGGGCGGCCTGGGCGAACATATCGACGACCTCGTGGATCTCGGCGACCGTCATGGCCTGGGCGGGAAAGCCGTTCACGGGCTCCGGCTTGTCCGACGAGGAGAGCGCCTTCTCCCATTGCAGGAACGGCAGGATCCGCTCCCGGCCGGCGTGGACGATCTGGAGGATGTATGGGCACCCGTGCTCGTGCACGCGCTCCCCGAGCTCGCGCCAGAACGGGATCGTCTCGTCCGAGTCGATGTGCGCATAGCCCGGGACGATGCCGCCGCGTGGGTGGACGGGCGCGTTCGAGGAGATGAGCGCGCCGAGGCCCTCGCGGGCGAACTTCACGTCCCAGTTGATGCGGACCCGGGTGCCCGAGCCGTCCATGTTGTCGAAGCGCCCCCCGACGCTCGAGCGGAGGATGCGGTTGCGGACGGTGAGCGGGCCGAGCGCGAGCGGCTCGAAGATCGCCTCCGCGCTCATTTCACCTCGGACGGGAGAGGCGCCCCCTCGTAGACGGACATGATGTGGCGCACCATCTCCTCGCGCGAGGCGTAGCGGGACTCCTCGTAGCAGCCGAGCGGGTTCTCGACGAAGTTGATCAGGCACTTGTTGCAGTACGTGCACGGCTTCGGCGCGCGGTCGAGGCCCTGGGCGAACATGAGCGGCAGGTCCGGGTTGGCGATGAGCGGGCGGCCGAACGTGACGCCGTCCACCGAGCCGTCCTCGAGGGCGCGCGAGATGACCGAGGCCGTCTGGAACCCGCCGGCGCAGAGCACGGGAACGTCCACCTCGCGCTTGATCGCCCTCGCGAGCTCGAGGTTGATCCCCTCGACGCCGAGCTTCTTCGCCCGCCGCTCCCACGCCCAGGCGAAGCCCTTGTTGAAGGGCGGGGTGCGGAACATGAGGTAGTTGCGGAACGTGTACTTCCCGCTCGAGAGCATCGTGTCGTAGGAGCGGATCACGTCGGCGATCGGGAACTCGCCCGCCGGGTTGCGGGGGTGCGGGAACAGGTAGCCGGACGAGACGTGCAGCCCGTCGACGCCCTCCTCGACGAGCCACTTGCACACCTGGATCGACTCCTCGAGCGTCGTCCCCTCCTTCCCCCAGGGGAAGAGCGCCTTGCCGTCGTCGATGGCGCTGATCTTGAACTGGAGGTGGAAGTCGGGGCCGATCTCCGCGCGCATCGCGCGCACCACCTCGAGCGCGAAGCGGGCGCGGTTCTCGAGCGAGCCGCCGTACTCGTCGTCGCGGTCGTTGATCGCCGGCGAGAGGAACTGCGTGATCAAGTAGCCGTTGCAGCCGTGGATCTCGATGCCGTCGAGCTCCGCCTCGCGCGCGCGGCGCGCCGCCTGCGCGAAGGAGTCCACGACCTCTGCGATCTGCGCCCGCGTCATGCGCTCGCAGCGGAAGCCGTGCACCGGGTCGGCCTTGTCCGTCGAGGAGAGCCCAGTCTCGTACTGGACGCTCGGAATGTCGCGCTGGCGGCCCGAGAACGCCAGCTGCACGATGTACTTCGCGCCGGCGTCGCGCACGCGCTTGCCGAGCTCCCGCCAGAATGGCACCTTGTCGTCCGTGTCGAGATGGGCGTAGTTCGGGACGATCAAGCCGCGCGGGTGCACGGGGGTGTTGGAGGAGATGACGGCGCCGATGCCGCCGCGCGCGAACTTCACGTCCCAGTCGATCCGCACCTCCGTCCCCGAGCCGTCGTAGTTGTCGAAGCGGCCAGAGATGCTGGAGCGGAAGAGCCGGTTCTTGACCTCGAGGTTCCGGAAGCGAAGCGGCTGGAAGATCGCCGGCCAGGCGCCGGCGCCGTTCCCGGCCGCCGGCTCAGTCAAGGAGGACTTCCCACTTCCAGCGACCCTCGCTCTCGCGCGTCCCCTTGATCCAGTCCTCGAGCGGCGGGTCGTCCGCGTGCTCGGAGCAGCCCGTTGCGCCGTAGCAGCGGATCTCGAGCTCGCCGGGCCGCACGTCCACCTTCAGGAAGCTCTTGAAGAGCGGCGGGTCGGGGTCGTTCCAATCGAGGAACTCGGAGAAGTTGTCGTGGAACGGCCCTACGCCGTGACCGGGGAGCGGGAAGACCAGGCGCTCGGCGCGAAGGGCCTGCTTGGAGATCTTCTCGGCCTGGTCGGCCTCGCGGGCGGGATCGACCCCCTCGAGCCGCTTGCTCATGATCTTCGGCGCCTCCTCGTACGGGATCCGGAACAGGCCCTTTCCTAACCCGAACTTCCGGTCGTACAGGACCGAGTACGCGGCGAGCGAGTCGCCCCGGCGGGGGTAGCAGCGGAAGTCGGCCTCGTCGCAGCCGCATTCCTCCACCGTCGCCTTGGGGATCTTGTGCGTCGCCTTCGTGTAGGCTCCGGCCGCCCCGCTCACGATGTGCTGGACGACCCGCCCGTCTTCGTGGCGGACCGGGTAGCGCTGGTAGTTGTGGATGTCGCCGCCCATGACCGTGATGTAGCGGTTCGCGGGGTCGTCCACGAGCTCGTTGACGGTCTCCTTCGTCCCATTGATCTCGGTGGTCTTCCGGCCTGCGTCGACGACCATCGGCTTCCCGCTCATGAGGATCTTGTCCTTGGGGAGCTTCGAGACGGTGCGCAGCCACTCGGCCTGCTCGGCGTCGATGCCGCCCCGGATCCCCGTGTCGATGCCGACGAGGAGCAGGTCCTTGAGCTCGATGACGAAGTAGGGCGCCGGCTGGTTCGAAGGGTCGGGGCGCAGATTGCGCATCTCCTCGAGCTCCTCCTGGAGCGCCTCCGACGCCTCACGCCAGGCGATGTCGAAGAACGCCCGCTTGAGGCGGCTCTGCTCGCGACGCGCCGGCGGGCGCAGGTCGGGATCCGCGTCGCAGAGCTGGATCATGAAGCCGTGCAGGCCGTCGTACCAGTCGTGGTTCCCCGGGATCGCGTAGATCGGGCCGGGCAGCTTCTGGTACGGCCAGAAGAACTTGTCCCAGTAGTCGCGGACGTCGCCGGCCGGATAGATGACGTCGCTCAGGATGTAGGTGAAGGCGATGCCGTCCTTGGTGGCGTGGAGCGGCGCGAGGACGTGGTACTGCGAGTCGTCCCCCTCGCCTGGATCGCCGAGTACGAAGAACGAGAGCTCGTCGCGGTCTGCGAAGTTCGTGACGGTGAAGGAGGGGTCGATCCCCTTGCGGCGCTGCGCCTCGATCCAGCGCCGGCGCTCGTCGTCCGTCGAGTCGCCCACCCAGCGCGCGATGCGGTCGTTCCGGGACTCCCAGAGCGGCTTCGGATTGATCCAGGAGAAGCTCTTGCGCTCGAAGTCCGGCCGGTAGGCCTTCGTGAGGTCGGCCCGCTCCTTGCAGGCCCATCCGGCGGCCTTCCGCGAGGTGCGGGACGACTTGACGTCGGCTGTCTTGCGAGAAGTGCGGGACGGCATGGGGCGACCTCTCGAGGGAAGGACGCCACGCTACGACGCCCGTCCGGTTGCGTCAAGCAACCGGGGTAGCGAACGCTATTCAGCCGTCACGTACGCCGCCGTGAGGCCGCCGTCCACGAGGAACGTCGAGCCGTTCACGTAGGACGACTCGTCGCTCGCCAGGAACAGCGCGCCGTAGGCGATCTCCTTCGCCCGCGCGAGGCGGCCCAGCGGCAGGTGGACGAGCCGCCGCTCGAGCGCGCCGGGCGTCTCGTCGAAGAGGCGCATGAGAAGGGGCGTCTCGACGGGCCCCGGGCAGAGCGCGTTCACGCGCACGCCGCGCCGCCCGAACTCGACGGCCAGCTCCCGGCTCATGGAGAGCACGGCGCCCTTCGAGGTCGTGTAGGAGATCTGCGACGTCGCCGCGCCCATGAGCGCGACGAACGAGGCCACGTTGATCACCGAGCCGCCGCCGCGCTCGAGCAGGTGCGGGATGCCGTGCTTGCAGCAGAGGTAGACCCCCTTCGTGTTCACGTCCTGCACCCGCTGCCAGGCGTCCTCCTCGGTGTCGAGGACGGAGCCGTCGTCGGCGGGCATGATCCCGGCGTTGTTGTAGAGGACGTCGATCCCGCCGTAGCGCTCGGCCGTCGCGCGGTACAGGCCGACGACGCTCGCGCCGTCCGTGACGTCCACCTGCTGGAAGAAGGCCTCCCGGCACTCCGCGGCCGTCTGCTCGCCCGCCTCCGGCGTGACGTCCGCGACGCAGACCTGGGCGCCCTCCTCCGAGAAGAGGAGCGCCGCCTCGCGCCCGATGCCGCCCGCGGCGCCGGTGATCACGACGACCTTTCCGTCGAGTCGGCCCATGCGGGCCGGAGCCTACCCCGTGGTGAGCTCCTGCATGAGCGCGTCCAGGCGCTCGAAGCGAGCGTCCGTCACCGGCTCCGGCTGCTCGTTCCACCAGGCGAGCACGACGTTGGGCCCGTAGCGCTTGTAGGCGACGTAGGAGCCGGCGAGCTCGTCGAGGTCCCAGTAGATGCCGTCGCCGGCGCGCTCGAGCGGCTCGGCCGTGTCCTTGTCGGAGAGGAGCGACGTGACCGCCTCGTCGTTCTCCGGCTCGACGACGTAGATCGAGAAGGTGCCGTACTGGCGCTGCTGCGCCGGGGTTGCGTTCAGGCCCAGGCCGAGCTGCTCCCAGGCGACGTCGGGCGTCGCCGTGCCGCGGAGCTGTGTCCCTCCGGACGCCTGCTTGAACTGCGCGACGAGCTGGCTCGCTCCGATCGGCGCCGCCTCCTGCTCGTTCGTCGTCGTCTCGTCGACACCCTCGGCGGACGAGCCGCAGCCGGCCGCGACCAGCGCGACGATGAGAGCGAGCAGCAGGGCGATGCGGGTCGGCCTCACCACGTCAGAGTACGTTCCCGTTCCGACGGCTGCAGTATCGCGGCCGGATGTAAGGGCTTCGTGACTTTGCCGCTACTCGGTCGAGACGAAGACGTTCTTCGTCTCCGAGTAGCCCTCGAGCGCCTGCATGCCGAGCTCGCGGCCGAAGCCGGACTGCTTGAAGCCGCCGAACGGCGTGGCCACGCGGACCGAGCTGTTCGAGTTGACCGACAGGACGCCCGCCTCGACCGCGCGCGCCACGCGCAGCGCCCGCGCGCCGTCGCGCGTCCAGATCGAGCCGGAGAGGCCGTAGGGCGTGTCGTTGGCGAGGCCGACCGCCTCCTCCTCGTCCGCGAACGGGATGACGGCCGCGACCGGGCCGAACACCTCCTCGCGGGCGACGCGGTCCTCGTTCGTCGCCTCCACGAGCGTGCACGGGAACCAGAAGCCGGGCCCGTCGGGCGCCTCGCCGCGGAAGAGCGGCTCGCCGTCCACGAAGGAGGCGACCTTCTCGCGGTGACTCGCGGAGATGAGGGGCCCCATCTCCGTCGCCTCGTCGGCGGGATCGCCCACGCGCAGGCCCCGTGTCGCCTGGACGAGCAGCTCGAGGAAGCGGTCGTAGGCGGAGCTCTCCACGAAGATCCGGGAGCGCGCGCAGCAGTCCTGGCCGGCATTGTCGAAGACCGCGTAGGGCGCGGCCGCGGCGGCCTTCTCCAGGTCCGCGTCCGCGAAGACGACGTTGGCGGACTTGCCGCCCAGCTCGAGCGTCACGCGCTTGATCGTCGCGGCGGCGCCCTCCATCACTCGCCGGCCGACCTCCGTCGAGCCCGTGAAGCCGATCTTGGCCACCTCCGGGTGCTCCACGAGTCGCTGCCCGACGATAGATCCCTTGCCGGCGAGGACGTTCAGGACCCCTTCCGGGATTCCCGCGTCGAGCGCGAGCTCGCCGAGCCGCAGCGCCGAGAGGGGCGTCAGCTCCGCCGGCTTGAGGACGACCGTGTTCCCGCAGGCGAGCGCCGGCCCGAGCTTCCAGCTAGCGATGTTGAGCGGGAAGTTCCACGGGACGATCAGGCCGACGACGCCGAGCGGCTCCCGAAACGTCATGTCCACGCCGCCCGCCACCGGGATGGTCTCGCCGTGGTGCTTGTCCACGGCGCCCGCGTAGAAGTGGAACACCTCCGCGACCATGCCGACCTCGCCGCGGGCGCCCGAGATCGGCTTGCCGACGTTCTGGGACTCGATCCGGGCGAGCTCCTCGGCGTTCTCCTCGACGAGGGACGCGAGGCGGCGCAGGAGCCGCGCGCGATCCGTCGGAGCGACGG
>JBOHAK010000146.1:0-2637 GCA_050697795.1 Gaiellaceae bacterium | reverse complement strand
CCGTCGCTCCGGCCCCCGGACCCCTGGCGTTCCGCGACCACGACCACGACTCCGATGACGACTGGGACGACGACCGCGACGACGACGACAGCCACGACGACGACAGCCACGACGACGACCGAAGCGGCCACGGGGGAGGTGGCGACGACCATGACTGACCACGTCGCTCGCCTCTACGCCGTCGCCCTGGCGCTCGTCGTCCTCTTCCTCACGTGGGCCGTCGTGGCCGCCCGCCCGTGGGCGGCCACGGCGGCGGAGAAGGATCCGCGCATCGTCGCCCTCGAGCGCCGCGAGGCCCAGCTGCGGCGCCGGAGCGTTCGCGTCGAGCGGCAGGTGAAGCGCCGCTTCGCCGTCTACGAGGCCCACCTGCACAAGCGCCAGCGCGCCATCACGGCGATCGGGGCTGCCAACGCCCGCGCTGCGGCCGCGCCGCCAGCGGCGGCTCCTGCGGTCGGCGTCGTCTCGCTCCCGCCCGTCACGTCGACGAGCAGCTCCTGATGGAACGGCACGCCTTCCGCGCGATGGGAACGGGGATCGAGGCGTTCCTGGAGATCTCGCCCGGGGCCGACGCGGTGCTCGGCCTCGCCTCGGTCGAGCGCGAGTTCCGGCGGTTGGAGGAGCTGCTCACCCGCTTCGACGACACCTCGGAGCTCTCGCGGCTCAACGCCGCGGGAGCGATCGAGGCGGGCGAAGACCTCCGCGCCGTCGTCGAGCTCGCCCTTGTCGCCCGTGAGCGGACGGGCGGGCGGTTCGACCCGACCGTCCACGACGCGCTCGTCGCGGCCGGCTACGACCGCACCTTCGAGCTGCTCGTCGGCGGCTCCGCGACCGCCGTCCCGCCACGGACGGCGGGGGGCGTCCGCGTCCTGGGACGGCGGATCGAGCTCGACCCGGGCGTCCGGCTCGACCTGGGCGGCATCGGCAAGGGCTACGCCGTCGACCGGACGGTCGCGCTGCTCGCGCCGCTCGGGCCCTGTCTCGTGAACGCCGGCGGCGACCTCGCCGTCGCGGGCGTCCCCGGTGAGGGCGTCTGGCCCGTCGCGGTCGAGACGCCGTCCGGCGCGCTCACGCTCGGGCTCGAGCGGGGCGCGCTCGCCACGTCCGGGAGCGACCGGCGCCGCTGGCGCGCGGGCGACGCGGTCCACCACCACCTGATCGACCCGGCCACGAGGCGCCCGTCCGACTCCAACCTCCTGCGTGTCACCGTCACGGCTCCGACCGCGGTCGAGGCCGAGGTGCTCGCCAAGGCGCTCTTCCTCGCCGGCGAGGACGCGGCGGTCGCGGAGGCCGACGAGGCCGGCGTGCCAGCGCTCCTCGTGACGCGCGACGGGCGCGTTCGCCGGGCGGGAGGACTGGCATGAAGCACGATCCGACCTTCTGGCTGCTCGCCCGGGCGACCGGGCTGACCGCCTACGTCCTCTTGACGGCGTCCGTGCTCGCCGGGCTCGTCGTCAAGTCGAAGCCGTTCGGCAAGGCGGTGAAGCCGGCGACGGCGGTCGACCTCCACAAGGTGCTGGCGCTGCTCGGCCTGACCGCGCTCGCCATGCACGGCATCACGCTCGTCCTCGACGAGACCGTCGAGATCGGCCTGGGCGCGCTGCTCGTGCCCGGGCTCGCGCCGTACCGCCCGCTCTGGACGGGGCTCGGCGTTCTCGCGGGCGAGCTGATGCTGATCGTCTACGTCTCGTTCGCGCTGCGGCGCCGGATCGGCCTGAAGAACTGGCGCCGGCTGCACTGGGCCACCTACGGGACGTTCGCAGCGGCCACGCTGCACGGGCTCCTGGCCGGCTCGGACTCGGGCCAGGCCTGGGCCCAGGCCCTGTACGTGGGGGCCGTCGCCGCCGTCGTCTTCGCGACGGCATGGCGCGTCCTCGTCCCCGCCGGGCCGCGCCCGCGGCCACGGCCAGAACCTGCGTCCACGCCGACGGAAGGAGCGTCATGAGTACCTACAAGATCGTCATCGACCGGTCCCTCTGCAGCGGTTTCGGTACCTGCGCCGAGCTCGCCCCGGAGATCTTCGAGGTCGCCGGCGACGGGATCGCCGAGGCCCGCGTGGGCACCTCGGACGACCCGGCCGTCCTCGAGGCGGCCGCGCAGTGCCCGATGGCCGCAATCGCGATCTTCGACCTCGCGAGCGGGGAGCAGGCGGCATGACCCCGCGCAGCGTCGTCATCGTCGGTGCGGGCCTTGCCGGCTCGCGCTGCGCGGAGACGCTCCGCGCGGAGGGCTTCGACGGCCGCGTCGTGCTCGTGGGCGAAGAGCCCTCGGCGCCGTACGAGCGGCCGGCGCTCTCGAAGGAGTTCCTCGCGGGCGAGCGCGACGGGGTCGAGCTCCGGCCCGGCGATTTCTGGACAGAGCGGGGCATCGAGCTCGTCCTCGGCCGCCGGATCGAGTCCATCGACCTGCTCCACCGGACGGCTGGCGAGGGGCTCGAGTGGGACGCCGTCGTCATCGCCACCGCCGCGCGCGCCCGCCGGCTCCCGTTCGAGGTGCCTGCGGGCGTGCACACGCTCCGCACGGTCGCCGATGCGGAGGCGCTCCGCGACGAGCTGCGGCCCGGAGGCCGGCTCGTCATCGTCGGCGCGGGGTTCGTCGGGGCCGAGGTGGCCTCGACGGCGTGCAGGCTGGGTGTCGAGG
>JBOHAK010000145.1:0-2578 GCA_050697795.1 Gaiellaceae bacterium | reverse complement strand
CCCCGCCGAGCTGGCGGTTCGAGCGGGAGGCGGCGGGATCGGGCGCCCTCGGCGATCTCGGGGCGCACATCGTCGACCTCGCCCGCTACCTCGTCGGCGAGCCGGTCGCGGTGAGCGCGGTCGTCCGCACGTTCGTCGAGGGCCACGAGGTGGATGACTGCTTCGCCGCCACGGTCGAGTTCGAAAGCGGAGTCGTCGGCACGCTCGAGGCCTCCCGGCTCGCGACCGGCAGGATCAACCAGAACACCTTCGAGGTGAACGGCTCGCGCGGCTCCCTGTCTTTCGGCGTCGAGCGCCTGAACGAGCTCCAGGTAGCGGACCGGCGCTGGTTCCGCCGCGTGCTCGTCACCGAGCCGGAACATCCGTTCATGCGCTTCTGGTGGCCGCCGGGGCACATCGTCGGCTGGGGCGACACGTTCACGCACGAGATCCACCATCTGCTCTCGGCGATCGCCGGCGAGCACGGCGTAGCGCCCCACGGGGCGACGTTCGAGGACGGCTACCGCTGCGCGGAGGTCTGTGACGCGATCCTGCGGTCGGCCGAGAGCGGAAGGAGAGAGACGATCGACTACAGGCGGGTGGAGGCATGAGGACGAGCCTCGGGATCTGGGCACTCGGCCCGCTCGTCACCCGGTTCGTGCCGGGCGGCTATCAGCCCCAATGGGCCGGGGAGTCGACTGCCGAGCGGGTACGCCGCGCCGTGGAGGGCCTCGGCGACCTGATCGACGGCTACGAGTTCCACTATCCGCAGGAGCTCGACGTGGAAAACCTCGACGAGGTACACGAGGCGCTGGGCGACCGCGACGTGTACTGCGTCGCCACCGGGCTCCACCTCGACCCTCGCTTCGGGCGGGGCGGGCTCACCTCACCCGACGGGGCGACGCGCGAGGAGGCCCGCCGGCGCACGAGGGCGGCGGCCGACTTTGCCGGCTCGCTCGGCGCCCACTTCATCGTCTGGCCGGGAATCGAGGGCTACAACCACCCGTTCCAGACGCCGTACGCCGAGAGCTGGACGTGGCTCCTCGACGGCGTCGCCGAGGCGGCCGAGCGCTGCGCCGAACACGGAGTCCTCCTCTTCCTCGAGCACAAGAACTCCGAGCCCGCGATGAAGATCCTGATGCGGAATGTCGGGATGACCCTGCACGTGATCCACAAGCTCCGTGAGCGGGGCCTCGAGAACGTGAGGGTCAACATGGATTGGCAGCACCTGCTCATGAACGGCGAGAGCCTCGCCGAGTACGCCGCGCTGCTCGCAGCCGAGGGCGTGCTCGGGCACCAGCACGCGAACTCCGGGTGGGGTGTGTTCGACGACGACAACATGGTCGGCGCGACGGCGTTCATGGAGACGCTCGAGCTGGCCGTGGAGCTGCGCCGGGCCGGGTACGGAGGAAACGGCGAGCGGCTGGGATTCGACCTCTACCCGTACACCGAGGACCAGGTCGCCGCCGTGCGGCGGAGCGTCCTCCAGTGGCGCTTCATCGACTCCGTCGCGGCGCGGATCGACGACGCGGCGCTCTGCGAGGCGCAGGCTGCGAAGGACGCGGTCAGGGCCTACGAGCTCGTCTACGCCGCGCTGGGAGCCGAGGCGTGAGGCTCGAGCAGGCGCGGGCGATGGTCGACGCGATCATCGAGGCCGCGCCTGGGCCACTCTCCGTCTACGTCGCGGACGACCACGGGGAGCTCGTCGCAGCGGCGACGATGGACGGCGCCGCCCCCGACACGCGCCTGAACGCGCGGCGCAAGGCGTACACCGCGGCGCGAAGCGACGCGCGCTCGACCGGGGAGCTGGCCGCGAAGGTGGCCGACGATGCCGCCGAGCTCGCGAGCTTCGACCCCGACTTCACGTTCTTCAGGGGAGGCGTGGCCGCCTTCGAGGACGGGCATCGGGTCGGGGCGATCGGCGTGAGCGGGCTGCCCGGCGAGGAGGACGAGCGGCTCGCCCGAGCGGCGATCCTCGCCGCCGGCCTCCGGCTCGAATGACGGCGCTCGTCGGGCTCGACGTCGGTACGACCGGCGTCAAGGCGCTCGCCGTATCGCCGGAGGGCGAGCTACTAGCCCGCGCCGAGGAAGCGTATCCCTTCGAGACGCCGCAGCCCGGGTGGTCGGAGCAGGATCCCGAGTCCTGGTGGCGGGCGGCCGAGGCCGCCCTCGCCGCGCTCGCGCCCGGCGAAGTGGCGGGAATCGGCCTCTCGGGGCAGATGCACGGTCTCGTCCTCCTCGACGAGGAGCAGCGAGTCCTCCGGCCCGCGATCCTCTGGAACGACCAGCGGAGCGCGGCCGAGTGTGCCGAGATCGAGGAGCGGCTCGGCCTCGAGCGGCTCCTCGAGCTGACCGGGAACCGGGCCCTGCCCGGGCTCACGGCGCCGAAGCTCCTCTGGGTCCGGCGCCACGAGCCCGAGGTCTACGAGCGGGTCGCTTACGTCCTCCTCCCCAAGGACTACGTGCGCCTGCGTCTCACCGGCGAGCGGGCGAGCGACGCGGCCGACGCCTCCGGCACCCTGCTCCTCGACGTCGGAGGACGGCGGTGGAGCACCGAGCTCCTCTCCGCGCTCGACGTGCCGGTCGCCTGGCTCCCGGC
>JBOHAK010000144.1:0-3520 GCA_050697795.1 Gaiellaceae bacterium | reverse complement strand
TCGGCGATGCCGCCGGCGTTGTCCGTCACCGGGCCGTAGGCGTCGAGGGCGACGATGAGGCCGGTCATCGAGAGCTGCGCCATGACGGCCACGCCGATCCCGTACAGGTTCCCGGTCACCTCGTAGGCGGCGACGATGCCCACCGCGATCACGATCACCGGCAGCGCGGTCGCCTGCATCCCGACGGCGAGCCCTTCGATGATGTTCGTCGCGTGACCGGTCTGCGACGAGCGCGAGATGGACTTGACCGGGCCCCAGCGCGTCCCCGTGTAGTACTCGGTGATCGCGACCAGCGCGAAGGTGATGACGAGGCCGATGATGGCCGCGCCGTAGAGCTCCCCGAAGTTGAAGCGGCCGGCGTCGAAGGCGAGCGTCACCGGGATGAAGCCGATCGCCGAGAGGACGGTGGCGACGATGACGGCCTTGTAGAGCGCGTTGATGATCGAGCCGCCGCGGCCCACGCGCGCGAACCACACGCCGACGACGGAGGCGACGATCGACACGCCGCCGAGGGCGAGCGGGTAGAGCGGCAGGCCGCCCGCCGGGAACGCCGTCCCGAGGAGCATGACGGCGACCGCCGTGACCGCATAGGTCTCGAAGAGGTCGGCGGCCATGCCGGCGCAGTCGCCGACGTTGTCGCCCACGTTGTCGGCGATCACGGCGGGGTTCCGCGGGTCGTCCTCGGGGATGCCCGCCTCGATCTTCCCCACGAGGTCGGCGCCCACGTCGGCGGCCTTGGTGTAGATGCCGCCGCCGAGGCGCGCGAACACGGAGATGAGCGAGCCGCCGAACGCAAGGCCGATCAGGTCGTCGATCGCGTCGTCCTGCGAGACGTCGAACCAGCTCGTCAGCACGCCGTAGTAACCGGCGACGCCGAAGAGCCCGAGCCCGACGACGAGGAGCCCGGTCACGGACCCGGCCCGGAAGGCGACGTTGAGCGCCGGCGTCAGCCCCGTCTTCGCCGCCTCGGCGGTGCGCGAGTTCGAGCGCACGGCGACGTTCATCCCGATGAAGCCGGCCGCCGCCGAGAGGAGGGCGCCGATCAGGAAGCCGATCGCGGTGCCCCACCCGAGCTGGCCGTAGAAGCCGATGGCGAGGAAGGGGACGAGCGCGACGCCTGCGATCGTCATGTACTGGCGGCGCAGGTAGGCGTCGGCACCCTCCTGGACGGCGCGCGAGATCTCGCGCATCCGCTCGGTGCCGGCCGGCTGCTGGAGCACCCACCAGGTGAGGTAGAGCCCGACGGCGATCCCGAAGAGCGCGCAGATGAGCGCGAACAGGATCGTGTGGTTCTGGAAGAAGTCGGTCACGGCTTCGGAAGCGGAGCGCCGGCCAGAAGCGCGTGGATCCCTGCACCCACGCCGGAAACGGCCGCGCGGAGTTCTATCACACCAGTCGGCGGGGCGGCGCCCGCACTAGAAGCGCGCGCCGCGGAGCGCGGTGGCACAGAGGTGCTCCTCGGGTTGCGTCGGGATCCGCGGGATCACGGAGAAGAGCAGCTCGCGCAGGCGCTCGTTGTTCGCCTGGAAGACGGTCACCACCTGCTCGTGCGAGACCGGCGGAGTTCCCTCGACGCCGACGTCGTGGTCGGTGACCATCGAGATGTTCGCGTAGCAGAGCTCGAGCTCGCGGGCGAGGTAGCCCTCCGGGTACGCGGTCATGTTGATCGTGTCCCAGCCCATCGCCTGGAACCACTTCGACTCGGCGCGGGACGAGAAGCGCGGCCCCTGGATGACGACCACGGTGCCGCCGTCGCGCGCCGTGATGCCGAGCTCGCGGGCCGTCTCGACGAGGAGCCCGCGCAGCTCGGGGCAGTAGGGATCGGCGGCCGAGACGTGCGTCGTCTCGGGGCCGTCGTAGAACGTGTCCTCCCGGCCGCTCGTGCGGTCGACGAACTGATCGCAGACGACGAACTCGCCGAGCTCGAGCTCGGCCTTGAGCGCGCCCGAGGCGGTGGGGCCGGTGACGCGGCGCACGCCGAGCTCCTTCATCGCCCAGTCGTTCGCGCGGTACGGGATGGCGTGCGGCGGCAGCTCGTGGTCCCGCCCGTGCCGCGGGAGGAACGCGACGCGCCTGCCCCCGACCTCGCCGATCGTGAGCGGCGCGGACGGCTTCCCGTAAGGCGTGTCGATAACTCGTTCCTCGACTTCGTCAAGGAACGAGTAGAAGCCCGAACCCCCGAAGACGCCGATCTCGGCGCCGAGATCAGCCGTCGCCATCGTCCCCGGTTTCGCGAACGGCCTTCGCGTACGCGAGCTGGAGGTTGGCGATCTGCTCCTCGAACCCCTCCACGAGCTCGTCGGGCAGGAAGCCCTCGACGACGGGGACGAGCGCCGTCATCGTCTCGATCGCCAGTGCGCTCTGGGCGAGGTCGCGCTCTTCGTGCGACTCCTCCGTGAGGCCCAGCCGGCGGTAGCCGATCGAGGAGACGTGGACGAGCGTGTTGACGAGGACCTCCTCGACGCGCAGCTTCCGGAGCTCGTCCGCGAGCTCCTGCGCGATGCGCTCCTGCTCGTCCCCGACGTCAGACAGGGACGGCCTCCAGGATCTCCCGCGAATAGATCTCGGCGAGGGTCTCGCCCGCCTCGTGGCGCGCGATCTGGCGCTCGGCCGCGCTCACGGCGGGGATCGCCAGGTACGAGGCGACGCCGAGCTCCTCCGCCACCGGCAGCGTCCACTCGACGAGCCGCTCGAGCTCCGCGCGCGCCGGGCGCACGTCGCCCGTGTCGAGGTCGATGAGCTCACCCGAGAGCCCGTGGCGGATCGCCCGCCAGAGGTTCTCCTCGAGGAGGCGGTGCGGATGCTGCTGGAGCGGCTCGCCCTCGTCCACCGCGCGGGCGATCCGGACCGTCAGCGCGTACATGAGCGCCGCGAGCGCCTGCGCCTCGGCCAGGTCCGGCTGGCCGTCGCAGATCCTGATCTCCACGGTCGGGAACTCCAGGTGCGGGCGCACGCTCCACCAGATCTGGGTGTGCTCGGTGATCGAGCCGGTGTCGTAGAGGAAGCGGACGTAGCGCTCGTACTCGGCCCAGTCGCCGAACGCATCCGGGATCCCGCAGCGCGGGAACATGCGCGTGAAGATCTGCGTGCGCGCCGAGTGCAGGTACGTGAACGTCCCCTCGACGAACGGCGAGCTGCCGGAGCATGCCAGCAGGTGCGGCAGGAAGGCGCGCAGCCCGTCCGTGACCGCGATGGCCCGGTCGGCGCCCTCGATCCCCACGTGGACGTGCAGCCCGAAGCTGTTGTTGCGCCAGACGACGTAGCGCAGGATCTCGTCGTTGCGGCGGTAGTGGGGCGTGTCGATGATGCGCTGCTCCTGCCAGGGGCTCCACGGATGGGTTCCGGTGGCGCCGAGGATCACGTCGAACTTCGTCGCCAGCTCGAGCAGCTGGCGGCGGCGCTCGACCATCGCCGCGGCCGCCTCGGAGAACGTCTCGCAGCGCCCCGTGCGCACCTCGATCTCGGAGGCGATCAGCTCGCCGACCAGATGCGGCTCGAGCGGCGTGCCGCTCGCTCCCGC